>JASHVB010000419.1 GCA_030039695.1 Acetobacteraceae bacterium | reverse complement strand
ATCGGCCAATTCGGCGTCGGCTTCTACTCCGCCTTCATGGTCGCCGACCGCGTCGAGGTCACGTCACGCAAGGCCGGCAGCGAGGAGGCGTTCGCGTGGGCCTCGGACGGCGCCGGCGATTTCACGATTGAGCCCGCAAACCGAGAAACCGCCGGCACGGACGTCGTACTGCACATCAAGGCGGACGCCGAGGAGTACCTCGAGCCATTCCGACTTGAGGGCGTGGTGCGCAAATGGGCGGACCACATCACCCTGCCGATCACGATCGCTCGCGACGGCAAGGATCAGCCGGCGAATGAGGGCACTGCGCTGTGGCGCAAGCCACGCGCCGACATCACGGAACAAAATTACCAGGAGTTCTACCGCCATCTCGGCCACATGTTCGATGAGCCGTGGGCAACGCTGCACTGGAAGGCCGAGGGCACGCTCGAGTTCTTCGCGCTGCTGTTCGTCCCCGGCATGAAGCCTTTCGACCCGCTGGACAACGACCGCGAGTCGCATGTGCGGCTGCATGTCCGGCGCATGTTCATCACCGACAAGGCAGAACTGTTGCCGCCTTGGCTGCGCTTCATCCAGGGCGTGGTCGATACCGAAGACCTGCCGCTGAACGTTTCGCGCGAAATGCTGCAGAGCACGCCAGTCCTGGGCCGCATTCGCAAGGCGCTGGTCGGGCGCGTGCTGTCGGAACTCAAAACACGCGCCAAAGAGGCGGAGGGTTACGCAAAGTTCTGGGAGAACTTCGGGCCACTGCTAAAGGAAGGCGTGTGGGAAGACACAGAACACCGCAGCGAGCTCGCGCCGCTGCTGCGCTTCCATTCGTCGACGCAGGACGGCTGGACCTCGCTCGCCGAATACGCCGACCGGATGAAGACCGGACAAGACACGATCTGGTTCCTCGCTGGCGATAATCCCGAGGCGCTGAAGACCTCGCCGCAGCTCGAGGGCTTCCGCGCCAAGGCCGTCGAGGTGCTGCTGCTGTCCGACCCTATTGATGCGTTCTGGCCGGAGCGGATGGACGCGTACGAAGGTAAGAAGCTGAAGAGCGTGACGCAGGCTGGCGACGAGCTCGGCATGGATGGCGATGCACCGGATATTTCCTCGTTGCTTTCTGCGATCAAGACAGCACTGGGCGCGGACGTTTCGGATGTGCGGGCCACAGCGCGGCTGACCGATAGCGCCGTGGTGCTGTCAGCCGGCGAACGTGGGCCGGATCTGCAGATGCAGCGCCTGCTCCGCAGAGCCGGCCGCGCCATGTTGCCCGCCGCGCCGGTGCTCGAGCTCAACCCGCGGCACAAGCTGATCGAGACGCTGGCGAGCAAGGTGGGGGAAACGGCGCTCATCGAGGAAGCCGCCGCAACGCTACTGGATCTCGCGCGGGTGCAGGAGGGCGATCTGCCACGCGATCCGAGCGCTTTCGCGAGGCGGGTCACAGCGCTGCTGGCGGGGAGTGTCGTTTTGTAGCCGCTTCCGCGACGCGGGAGAGGCCGACGCGCAGCGCCGTGTGAGGGTGCCTTGTGTGCCCGATACCCTACGCTCAGCGCGCGACGCGCGCCCTAACCGCGAACGCGGGCGAGGGTCATCAAGTACGGCGTGAAATGCGCAACGGACGGCGTGGCCAGGTCCTTGACCTTCGCGCCGTCATCAAACCGACGCAGCATCACCGCGTCCCCCGCGTAGGGCAGCGCACGGAAAGCGGCCGCCTCCTCGTTCGACATCGGCCCGCCCTGCAGCGCCAGGCTGCGTACGCTGTCCGGCGCCAATCGGCTGAAATAGTCCTGCTCGGTCCCGCACAAATAACGCTTGGCCGCCACGTGCAGGCGCACGGGTTCGCACACTTCCGGTCCGAAGAACCGCGTGAGATAGGCGTGGCCCAAAGCCTCATGCCGGTCGTCGACGCCATCAGCGGCCGGATCCTCACCCAGCCCGTGCACCATGTGGCCGATATCGTGCAACAGTGCGGCGGCGATCAACGCCGGCGCGGAGCCGCCGTTCTCGGCGAGCATGGCCGCCTGCAATGCGTGCTGGAGCTGATTGACCCCGGACAGGCCGTAGCGGCGCTGCCCCTTGCCCTCGAGCACGTCCGCTAGCCCTGCGGCTATGTCTTCCACCATAACATCCATCCCGTCTTACACGCTCATCATAACACGGCCGCGCTCCGCCGCGGCAAAGGACAGCGTGATGACGGTTGGCAATCGGCGCCGAACGCTTACACACTCGCCGCGCTGGAGCGAAGAAGGAGTGGCGCCATGCTCGAACAAGCGGTTGACTGCGTGGTGACGAGCGCGACCGATGCGCGAGCGCTGCATCCGGTCCGTCCACCGGAGCTCGCGCGATTGCTCGAGCACTTGCCGGAACCGCAGGCACGTTACCTGCGCGATCTCGGCTTCGCCGCAAAGGCTGGCGAGCTGCATTTCCTTCCGGACACGGGGGGGATTGCAGGCGCGGTTTTGGGACTGGGCGACGACCGCTCGCCCTTGGCATTCGGCGACCTCGCGTACCGCCTGCCTGCCGGAACGACGTGGGCGTTGCAGCCCGGCGATTATGACCCGGGCTCGGCCACGCTCGGATTTTGCCTGGGTGCGTATCGTTATACCACCTTGAAACCATCCGAACGTGCACCCGCCCGGCTTGTTGCCCCGCCAGACGTAGAACCAAGCCTGTCGCAGGCGCGCTCGATCTGGATGGGGCGCGATCTTATCAATACGCCGGCAAACCTTTTGGGCCCGGTGGAACTCGCCGATTTCGCCATTGCGCTCGGACGCCGCCACGGCGCAGAGACGCATCTTGCTGCAGATGGCGCGTTGGTGTCCGCTTACCCCACCGTGGCCGCGGTCGGTGCCGGCTCGGCACGGCCGCCGCGTGTGGCGACGCTGCATTGGCGTGGCAGCGGTGCGCACGCCGATTCGCCGCTTGTTTCACTGTGCGGCAAGGGCGTCTGTTTCGACACTGGCGGCTACGACCTGAAGCCGTCGTCGGCCATGTTACGGATGAAGAAAGACATGGGCGGCGCGGCCTGCGTGCTGGCGCTTGCGCGCATGATTATGGAGGCAGACCTGCCGCTGCGGCTGGCGGTCCGGGTGGGCTGCGTGGAAAAGTCCGTCTCCGGCACGGCAATGCGGCCACTCGACGTGATCCGGACGCGCGCCGGACTGACGGTGGAAGTCGGCAACACTGATGCAGAGGGGCGTCTGGTGCTGTGCGATCTGCTGGCAGAGGCGGCTGAGGAGCGCCCTACAGTTCTCATCGACTGCGCAACGCTGACGGGGGCTGCGCGAACGGCGCTCGGTCCGGACCTTCCGGCGTTGTTTTGTAACGACGAAACATGGGCCGCATCGGTGCTGGATGCCGGAGCCACATGTCATGATCCTTTGTGGCGTCTGCCGCTATGGCGCGGCTACGACTCGTGGCTGAACAGTTCGGTTGCGGACCTTAACAATGTTTCGTCGAAACCGTTCGCAGGATCGATTGTCGCCGCGTTATTCCTTCACCGATTCATCCCGCCTGGTACAGCGTGGATCCACATCGATCTCTATGCATGGAATGATCAGTGGCAATCCGGTCGTCCCGAAGGCGGCGAAGTACAGGCGGCGCGTTGCATGCTGCGAGCAATAATCCGGCGCGTGGCGGGGCCGGACTAACGCTGCGCTTAGTCACAACGCCGCGATTCATTGGGAAATTGCGGTTAAATGATCGCAATAAAGTTGACGTCGCACCGTCCGCTGCTATGTCTTTGCTCATGCAGGGGCAACGAGTCACTGTTGACTCGTTTGGTGTGGGAAAGGATTAGCAAATGGCAACAAATCAATCCTCGTCCGACCAACAAGTGGGAATGCTGCGCGACACGATCGTCGCCCTGGTGCGCCGTGACGGACCTGATCTGTCGGCGCGGCAGCTTGGTGTTTTCCTGACCTGTTATCTGCACGACGGGGGACACACGGTGCGTGGCCTCGCTGCCGAACTAAACGTCTCGAAGCCGGCAATTACCCGCGCACTCGACCGTCTGGGCGAACTGGACCTGGCGCGTCGCAAGGTAGATCCGTTGGACCGCCGCAGCGTGCTCGTACAGCGGACCTTGAAGGGCGCGGCGTTCCTGCGCGACCTACGCACCATCATGGCCGAGGCCGGCTCAGGCAACGCCGCCATGCGTCGGCTGGCGACGGCGCATCGGAGCGAGACCGGGTCGCGGCGCGCGGCGACGGCCTGAGTTTCGTCGATACGACTCGGCCGGTGGCGGAGCAGATCGGCCTTGGCGATGACGCGTTGCATGAGGACGTGATGCAGTCTTTGCATCATGGCGGTCGTGCGTCGGATCGGACCGCGGAGCGGACGCCCGTTTCGCAAGAGGTTCTGGTTTGTCCGATTCGTCATGTCACTCCAGACTCAGTTCCTTCGCCGATGGTGGATGGGTGCCGGTGATGTGGTGTCTCGCCGCCGATAAGATTCAGCCGACTGATTGTTTTTGAGCAAATGACGTTCTTTGGGATTGGGCGGGTTGACCCGTGGCAGGGCTGTGATTGTCGCTGAACTGGTCCACCGCTTCTGCGAGAGATCGAGACGGCCTCTGGGCCGGGCCGCCGATCTTCGCGCGTCTCCAATGCCTGCTTCGCGTCATGGGCAAGCACGACGAGGAATGTCCTGGCACACAATGCCGCGCTCGCGGCTTTGTTGTGGCCCCATACCGCCCCGTTTCAGCTGACGCGATTCATGCGCCGCCGGTATTCGCCCGCGACCCGGGTTGGCCGCGTGGCGCGACCCTGGCATGCTATACGCAACGAAACCGAAGGAGATCGAGATGGCGGAAGCCGGCTGGGTGCGGGTCGCGGCGAAGTCGGACGTGGCGGAAAACTCCGTCATCTCCGTCCGTGTCGGCGACAAGGACATTGCCCTCTATCACCTGGCAGGCGGTGAGTACCGCGCCACCGACAATATTTGCACCCACGAGTACGCACAGTTGCACGACGGCTGGCTCGAGGATGGCTGTATCGAATGCCCGCTGCACGCTGCGCGCTTCGACGTCCGCACCGGCAAGGCACTCTGTGCGCCGGCCGACGTCGACCTCGCCGTGTTCGAGATCAAGGCGGAAGGTGACGATCTGCTGGTGAAAGTCGCCGGTTAGAGCTCCGCGATGCGCGTGGCGCGGGCGGCGTCGGCGCGAGGCAGGCTCGGGGCGGAATCAACCCGTCCAATGCATCAGCCACCGACGCGAAGTAAATCACCCGGCCTCTTACCGTTTGCACGGCGATATTGCGCGTGGTGCGCCACATCGTCCATTTCCGGAATGACCCGTTCGGTGGGTAGAACGCCAGCACCTCCTCGTACTCCTCGCCTTCGGCTGCGTAGTCTAGCTCAATCACGAGGCGCAGGTTGTGGTAGGTGGCCCATCCCTGTGCGATGAACAGGTCCGCAAGTTCGAAAGCGACACCAATTGGCAGGGTTTTCAGCGTCGACATGGTCGTCCGGCGTCCCTCAATGTCTCAAGGCATCGATCCGGCGTGGTCTATTGGTCACGGGCGCGTGACTATCAACCACACGATGCCGTGAGCGCAAGCACTATCTTCAGTCCGCGCGATAAAAATTGTTACCGTGACGCGAAATTATTACGGCGCATCGACAGTGAGTCGACCGCTTTCCCGTAATATTCCACGGCATATCGAATGATTAGCCTGCGGGGCGCGGATCTGATTGCGGATTGCAAACATATCGCCGGCCTGCCAGGAGTGATCTTGCCACCCAGACGGCCAACGGTAGTGTCGGCCGTGGAGGATGCCATGCAGCCAGCCGGTCCGATCGACTGCGATGTGCACCCGACGGTGCCGAATCTCGCCGCCCTGCTGCCCTACCTCGACGACTTCTGGCGCGAGACCGTGCGTCGCCGCGGCCTCGATGAGCTGAACACCATCAGCTACCCGACGCGCAGCCCGCTCTCAGCCCGCATGGACTGGCGCGACGCGGCGGGCAAGGCCGCCACCAATCCCGCCGCACTCGCCGTCCAGGCGCTCGCACCATTCGATACCAGCCGCGCCATTCTCAATTGCCTGTACGGCGCACAGGCCTTGTTCTCGGAGGACATGGGCGCCGCCTTCGCGCGCGCGATCAATGACTGGATCGCGCGCGAATGGCTGGACTGCGACCCCCGTCTGCGTGCCTCCATCATCGTGCCGATGCAGAACGCCGAGCTCGCGGCGGACGAAATCAACCGCCTCGCCCCTGACCGCCGCTTCGTCCAGGTGATGCTGTTGGCCGGCGCGGAACTGCCGCTCGGCCGCCGGCAGAACTGGCCGATCTATGCCGCCGCAGAACGCCACGGGTTGCCGGTGGGCATCCACGCCGGCAGCACGTACCGCCATCCTGTGACCCCCGTCGGGTGGCCGAGTTACTACACCGAGGACTACGTCAATCAGGCGCCGGCCATGCAGGCGCAGCTCACCTCGCTCATCGCCGAGGGCGTGTTTGCTCGCCACCCGAGCCTGACGATCGTGCTAATGGAATCCGGTGTGACCTGGCTCCCGGCCTATCTCTGGCGACTCACCAAGTTCTGGAAGGGCCTGCGCACCGAGGTACCATGGGTCGCCGATCCTCCCGCCAGCATCGTGCGCGACCGCGTGCGCCTGACATTGCAGCCGTTTGACGGGCCGCCCGATGCCACCACCGTGATGCGGGTGATGGACCATCTTGGTTCCGACCAGGTCCTGTTGTTCTCCACCGACTACCCGCACTGGCAATTCGATGGTGCGGACGTGGTCCCGCCCGGCCTTGATCCTGGCCTCGCGCGAAAGATCATGGCGGAGAACCCCATGCGGACCTATCCTCGGCTGCAACAGACCGTCCATTCCAGGTCCCCGGCACAGAGCGGGGAGGAGAGCGTGGCATGAACGTGGACTTGTTGAACCGCTCCGGCGTGCGGCCCGCCGCCGCTTCGAAGGTTGGCATCGCCGACTGCGACATCCACCCGCGCCCGATGGGCGCCGGCATCGGCGGCGTGAGCACTGCGCTTTATCCGTATCTGTCGAAGCGATGGCAGCAGCATCTCGAGACGTTCGGCGTGAGCTACCGCCAGCCCTGGGAGAAAGGGACGGCTTATCCGAAGGGCCAGCCTCAGGCATGCCGCATCGACGCATGGCCGCCCGACGGCATGCCGGGCAGCGATCTCAGCTTCATGCAGCAGCAGCACCTCGATCCGAACAACGTCGTGCTCGGTGTGCTGAATCCGCTGACTTCCGGACAAGGCGCGCAGAATCCGGAACTGTCGGCGGCAATCACCCACGCGACGAACGAATGGCAGCTTGCGGAATGGACCTCGCGCGACAAACGCCTGCGTGCGTCAGTGGTGATTCCGTATGAGGATCCGGTTGCATCGGTGCGGGAAATCGAGCGACGCGCCGACAATCCCAGCTTCGCGCATGTGTTGTTCCTTAGCCGCACATCGGAGCCGCTCGGTCAGCGCCGCTACTGGCCGATCTTCGAAGCCGCAGCCGCAGCCGATCTGCCGATCGGCGTGCACGCATTCGGGTACGGCGGATGGCCGGTCACCGGCGCGGGCTGGGCGTCCTATTATCTCGAAGAGATGGTCGGCCACGCGCAGGCGCAGCAGGCATTGCTGATCAGCCTGATTTTCGAGGGCGTGTTCGAACGCCTCCCGTCGCTGAAAGTGGTGATGATCGAAGCGGGGCTCGCCTGGGGTGCCGCTCTGGCGTGGCGCATGGACAAACACTGGGCGAAGCTGAAAGCCGAAACACCACATCTGAAAATGCTGCCGAGCGAATACCTTCGCCGCAACGTGTGGTTCACCACACAGCCGATCGAGGAACCGGAACCGCGCGAACATCTCGCCGATGCGATTGAATGGTTGGGCTGGGACCGCGTGCTGTTTGCCACCGATTATCCGCACTGGGACTACGATGATCCGACGCAGGCGCTGCCGCTGCGGATGACCGAGACGCAGAGGCGCGGCGTCTTTCTGGAGAATGCGAAAGCGGTGTACGGGATCGCTTGATACATGGGATGGTGAGCATTGCCGCAGACGGCGATCGCCGTTTCCGGAACTGGCCAGGCGTCTACTGCGGGACGATGTCGGTCTTGACGTGAACGCGCAAAAACTCGCCATAACGAGCAGCAAGCAGCAAAGTTGGCATAGCGTCTCTTCTTGCTGGATGTGCCCGACGGATCTGTCGTGGCCGGCGTCGTAGTTTGCGGCACCGACTACTGAGATAATGTTAACGCATTTAGCTTGTCAGCCTTCTCCATGCGGCTCTGCGGTTTGACCGCACCGAAACTATCGCAATTCCCACCCGACAACCCAGATCACACGGATGGACATCAACATCATCCCCGGTTCACGCATCGTCGAGGTGAGCCGCCTCGCCTTTGCCACGCCCGACGTCGAGTTTCTCTGCTTCGGCGAATCCGACCAGCCCAGCCCGCTGGCCGCGCGCGATGCCGCCGTAGCCGCGCTTGACGCCGGCTTGACGCGTTATCCCGACGTGCGTGGCCTCCCCTCGCTGCGTTCCGCACTGGCGGCCTATTTGACGGGTTTGCACGCGAAGCCGGTCGCCGAAGAGCGCATCCAGGTCGCCGCGTCCGGCATGGCGGCTATCTCCATCGCACTCGCGGCCGTCGTGCGTGCCGGTGAGCGCGTGGTGCTGCACAGCCCATCGTGGCCGAACATCGCCAATGCCGTGCGTGTGCGCGGCGCAGAGGTTGCCGAGCTGGCGCTGAGCGCGCAGCCGGATGGCAGCTTCCGCCTGGATCTCAATCAGGTCGAGGCGATGCTCAACGGCGCCCGCGCCTTCATCCTGAATTCGCCGAACAATCCCACCGGCTGGACCGCGACGCATGAGGAGCTGCGTGCCATCCTGGATATCGCCCGCCGCCGCGGCGTCTGGCTGATGTCCGACGAGGTCTATTCCCGCCTGATCTATGACGGCGCCCTCGCCGCCCCGTCGCTTCTCGACATTGCCGAACCGGACGACCGCGTCATCATCTGCAACAGCCTTTCCAAGGCCTGGGTCATGACTGGCTGGCGGCTTGGCTGGCTGGTGCTGCCGCACGGCGTGCGCGATGCCGTGGCCGAAATCGTTGAGGTCACACATTCCGGCGTTGCCCCGTTCATCCAGCAGGCAGGCGTCGCCGCACTGCACGATCCGGACACGGTGCCGGGCTTTCTCGCCCATTGCGCGGCAGGTCGTACGCTGGCCGGCGAAGCCCTCGATGGGTTGAACGGCATCCGCTACGCCGCGCCGCTTGGTGCGTTCTATGCGTTCGTAGGGGTTGAAGGGCTGACCGACAGTCTGGACATGGCGAAGAAGCTGGTGACCAACCATCGTGTGGCGATCGCCCCGGGTGTGGCGTTCGGCGCCGCGGGGGAAGGTTACCTGCGCGTCTGCTTCGCCCAGTCGGCCATCCTGATGGAGCGGGCGATGCAGCGTTTGCGCGACGGAATTCGGGCGGAAATGGCGGCGTCAGGTCGCCATTAGTCGCCACACCGCTGAATCAGGGACACCGATGGGTCCGGATTGCCGACAATTCCGGGCCGTATCGCGCCTGAGACGAATGGAGCCCTAGCCACGCGTTCCCCACGCCTCACTGCACGGCTTGCTGAAATCGGGAGCGGCTGGCGGAGTGATGTGTTCTGCCTCGAGGTAGTTCTTCATGCCAGGGCTGTTCAGAACCAACGTCCGACCGAGAGCGATCAGGGCATGAATGGTTTTATTGGGGAGCTCCCAGGTTGTGGGAATTTTCCAAAACCATTCGCGACACTCCCGGTCGGGAATGAATTCGGCATCGACGGAGACAATATAAGGCTGTGTTTTTACGTTGACCTCGGGATACGCTGGATACTTCGGTTCAAACTCAGTTGTCGCCTGCAACTGGGCATTCAAAAGAGCTTCGACGTCCAGCGTGGCGTTGCCCATCGCGGTATAAACCAACCCGTAAGCCGTGCTCAACTCATTCGGCGGGTAAAGAGTTGAATCAGCGCTCGGCGCATCCACAGTTCGCGCGTTGACAACCAAATAGAGAATCTTACTCACATCGCGGTAACCAACGGGTCGGTGTGACGTACCCACTCGGGATCCGATGCCTGGGGCCTCATCAGGCGCATCGGTCAAATTGAGCGTTGACCTAATTCCTAAATTGTCCGCCAAACCTCCGTCGAGCAAGTGGAGATACTGATCGTTGGGGCGAGGGTGCAGATAGCCGTACGCCTGCCTTGCCTGTTGTATGCTGGACAACTGAGCCGGTCTGGGTAGAACAGCTCCGGCATTTGGACGCTCCTCAGGTCCGGTGTTAAAGGATTTGTATTTGGAGATCCAGACGGGAGGGCCCTCGTTCAGAAAGGTTGTTGAACGTTGTGCCGCACAGATGGAGTAGTTCCTTATTCCACTCGCAGAGAACACAAACGGAAAATTGGCGGAGGCTGCGACAGCATCGGCGACCGACATGCTGTCCAGATTGGAACAGATAAGGTCAAAGGTATTTTGGATGAAAGGGAATGCAACTTCGTGCCCAACATCAGTTGCATTGAGGATGACGTAACCTTGGTGGCTCCCCGGCCGATATCTCGCCGATATATCCGCATATCGCGCGTCGTCAAACAGCGAGGAGGCGAAATACCCAGACAGGACATCGCTTCGCTGATACGGCGTGAACAAGTACCTTGCCAAGGCGACCGGATTGAGCCCCCGCAACGCGATTACAGTGGTGCCGTCGGCGTACAGAAATTTGATCAGCCGCTGGTTGACCGGGGGTTCGAAGCCCTCTGGACCGTGGAGAGCATACCACGCCGCCGTAACCGATCCACCAGACACCGAAGAGACGATATCCAAGTTGTCGATTAGTCTGGGCTCCCCGCCAACTCCCTGTATTTCGCTAAGTGCCTCCATAGCACCGTAGGCGAGAGAGGCTGCTCTGGTGCCGCCACCCGAAAACGTCGCGATGAAGAGCGTGTCCCGCTCCGGTTTCCATTCGGGATGCAAGCGGTAGCCAGTCGCGGGATCGTAGCGGCAGGCGCCGAGATCCGAGCACAGGGCTGTGTTGATCGAGTGCGCACAGGCGGCCAGCAACAGAACCAGGGAGAATGCCCCCCGCTGTGTCCACCGGAGGAAGCCAAGGGCGGCGCCCGTTATGGGTCGCCTTTCACCATTGTCGCCGTGTGCGTTCATCTTCGACGCTTCCCATAGGCACCCAATGTCTCATTACCAAATAGGATTGTTAACGTATCGGACCGGTCCCGGCAACACCTATCGTCGACCCGGTACCACACAGCCAGAGGTCCCGATGTCACGGTCCTGACGAGCAGGCGCCGGAAGAAACCGCTTCGAATACTTGGAAGATCGCTCAATTAT
Organism: Acetobacteraceae bacterium; assembly: GCA_030039695.1. The sequence continues at coordinate 577 of JASHVB010000419.1, read as the reverse complement.
AGCGTCGAGTCGCGAGGAGGGCGATCAATGCGACCTTTTTCCCCTGCCGTGTCGGGGGACCAGACTCGCCACAGCATGCGCGACACTAGACCTATCCGCGTGCTCGGTGGTCGGCCCCATCGAGGGGTGCGCCGAGGCCTTGGATCATGCAACAGCTGCGTACAAAGCGCGTGCAATCCTTTATAACGTGATCCACGCCAGCAGCCCGGAACCGCGGAATTTTGTCAGCCTGACAGCGGTCACCGGGCACAACACGTTGACCCCCGGATTAGGGCTACCGAGAATCATTGTTGGACCTGGCTGGACACCCGCGCAAAATCTTTTCCTGTTCGGTCCGAGTACCATTGGCGGATTGGTGGGCAACGACTGCGATGTGAGCGTGCTGGATGACTCTCTCGTCTCTGTCTGCGTTGTTGCGACCGGCCGATCCTGCAAGCCCGGTATTTCTAATCAATCCGCACGATAGCGTAAACCAAGGGGAGCCACGGGCGCCCGGCTCGCCGATCGGCCGGCAACGCGGTCGGCTCTTTTGCCATGGGTGGTAGAGAGTTGGTGACATGGCAGGCGGTAACGCGGC
>JASHVB010000418.1 GCA_030039695.1 Acetobacteraceae bacterium | reverse complement strand
TGAACCTGATAGCGCTGCGCCAGGTCGGCCACAGTCGCCTGCTCCCGCAGCGCTTCCAGGGCGATCTTCGCCTTCAGCGCTGCGTCAATTCTGCGTCTCGTCTTCTTCATCGTCCGCTCCGTCTAGCACGACAGAACGGCCGCTGCTCCACCTAAGCCAGTGGTCCTTTTTCTGGGGGCCAGCTCAGGCCATCGCCGATACCTTCCGCGCCATCTGTGCCGAGCCAGTCGCCGACGATGGCGTGGTCTTTGATCACGCCGGTTTGCAGGCCGCGGCAATCCGTGAGGAAGTGGAACATGGCGGCGTGCGGGTGCGCACCACGGCGACGATCTCCCGAGCGCGCGTGCCGATCCACGTCGATGTCGGTTTCGGCGACGCGGTAACACCGGCGCCGGTCGAGATCGATTATCCGACGTTGCTGGGCAACCCCGCGCCCCACCTTCGGGCCCATCCCGTGGAGACCGTGGTCGCGGAAAAGTTTGAAGCCCTGACCACGCTTGGCATCGCGAACAGTCGGCTCAAGGATTTCTACGATCTTTGGCTGATTGCGCAGACATTCGAGTTTCGCCAGCGCAGCCTGATCCAAGCCGTGCAGCGCACGTTTGATCGGCGCGGCACGGCGGTGCCGCTCGATACGCCGGTCGGACTGACAGACGAATTTGCGGCGACGTGGGCTGCTCAATGGCGCGCCTTCCTCGGCCGCGAGTGGATGGCCGCCGCGTCGGATGTTTTCGCTACGATCATCACCGATCTTCGCGGCTTTCTGATGCCTCTGGTCGTTCGTGCTCCGCGTGGGGAACCTGTTTGGCCGCCGGGCGGACCATGGTCGCTGGGAGTAGCAGTCGATGACGAGTAACGACGCCCTCAACTCCATGTCCCGAGTGACTCAGCGTCAGCTGGTCATAGGGCTTTGATCGTTGGCGTTGGGGGAAGCCATGGACAAAAAGAAGCACTTCTACCGCATGGGTAACCATTCAGGTGAATGGGATGACCCTCCCATGGATTCAGACGAGTTGAACACCCTGATAAATAGTGCTCGAAAGCACATCGATCCACTCTTGTCCGTCGTAACTGGTGTCGATCGCGACACCTGCGATGACGAGGCTGACCAACACCCCGACGCTCACCGCCAGTGTGATGAGGTCAGTACTCCTGACCCGAGCGGTAGCGGCTAGCGGCAGGAAAGAGAGGCCGATCACCAACCGGCATTCGGTCGGTGTCAAGGCATGTGGAGCGACCTCGAGCCACACCGTGGCCAGCAGCACGGCAAGAAACGTGGTTGTGAGGAGCACGCAGGCGACTGTCGCGGTCGGTAGCAGAGGCCTGCCAGTGACGGTCATGTCCGCGTCCCCATGCGAAGCCCCACAGCACCCTTGCGCCCGCATGCGGAGGCCTGAACCAGTTTGGTCCTATCGAAGTACGTTGATGGGCGACAGGCAACAACCGCTTTCGTTGGCACGCACCGCCATTCCCGTCGGGATGCACCGGTTCGTGACCGTTCTTTGCCGTTCTTTGCCGATCCCCGCCGTTCCGCGCTGGAATTTGTCGGACACGGCCGGATGGGCAGCGTTTGATACCAAGCGCCGGAGGCTTTTGCTTATCCGGGGTTAACAAAACGGCCGGCCGCTCCTCGGGCCGTTCTGTTCACAGCCCCAGCTTCGACAACTGCGGCAAATGCACCCCGCACACGTCGTGCCACTGGCCCGCGATGCGCTTAGGGCAGTCCGCCGACAACAGCCGCAGCAATCTAGGCGCTGACATGTCGGCGCCACGCTCGGCCACCAAGCGCGCGGTGTTCAGCCGCCCGCGCCGGTCACAGCGATTGCAGGACACGTCGATCACCGAGAGGCGCGCGGCAATCCTGGCGGACAGGGCGCTAAGATTGTGCAGTCGCGTGACGCGACCCCACAAACGCTCTCCGATCTGAACATCAGCAAGACGCAATCCTCCCGCTGGCAAAAGCTCGCCGCGGTTCTGCCGCGCCCGCTTTGAAAAATGACGAAACCGCGAAGCCTGACGATACCTATCGGTATAGAGCAGTCGATGAGGGCACAACCACGGCTCCTTATGTCTCCAGTGCACGATCCCGCAGTGCCGTAAGCAAGGTCTGCTCGGGCCGCGGGTTTCTGCCTGGGGGTGCACGGTCCGCATGGGCCGGCGGCCCCTAGCACGAGTCCCCCGGGCCATCTGACGAACGCTCGGACAGCAGGAGTTTAACATCATGAACAAGCTGCTTGTTGCGGCCAGCATGGCCGCTGGCCTCGCCGTGGGCGCGGTGCCTGCGCTCGCACAATCCTCCATGACCAACCCGCCGGGCTGGCCCACATCCGCGGATAACCGTGCGACGGGTTCGGTTCAGGCACAGAACTACGGCCAGTCGCCGAGTTACACCCAGTCGCCGAGCTACACGCAGTCACAGCCCGTGATCAGCGCCGACCCCCACGTCGGTGACGGGTCCCGACCAGACTTCCTGTTGCATCAGCAAGAACTCCGGAACATGCCTGGTTACAGCATCGGCGCAGGCGGGTGAAAGATCGATGGAGCGAGCCCGACGTATCCCAGGGGTAAGGGATAGGACGCGGGATTGTATAAAGGAGGGGCCGCCCCGTGACGGGCGGCTCCCTTCCATTACGTGGCGTCACCACGGCGGCCCGTAGGCTTTGCCACACGCGTCGTGCTGAGTAGCCGCTGCATTCGCCATTCACCTCACGCGGCGTCTCGGCAGCCTCAACAGGCGCCAGACCTCGGCACCGCCGGCATCCGGCAGACTCGCGATTGTCCCCAACGTGATGTTGTGGGCGCCGTTCGCCACCTCCGAGACGTAGTGCTGCGTCATGCCGGTCCGCGCCGCTGCCGCTAGAACGTCTTGCGTCCATGACCTCACGCGTCGAGCGACTAGCCATATGTCCCGCGCCGCTCCGAAAGCAGTGGGCATTGGAGCTTTCGGAAAAGTTCCACCTGCCAGCGCGCGTCTTGGATGCGAAAAGCTTCAGGGACGAACAGCGCCCGGGTCGCATGCCCCTCAACGAAAAGGACCTACTGATCGTTTCCTTCAACGATGCCAATGCGCTACGGGAGGAGATCAAGGCGATCGCATGGGATCTCTTGGTGATAGACGCGGCCCATAAATTCAGGAACGCGTAGCGGCCCAGCAATAAGGTTGACCAGAGCATTCGTTGGGCAACCGAGAACAGCCGCAAGCTCCTGCTGACCGCGACGCCGCTGCAAAACTTGCTGGTCGAACCGTATGGCCTCTCGACGTTGATCGGTGAGCACATATTTGGCGACATCAATGCGTTCAGGGCACGTTACGCCAGCGCTGGACGCGGCATTGCCGATCTTCGTCAGCCGCTTGCAACATTCTGCAAGCGGACGCTGTGCGATCAGGTGACGGAATACGTCATATCAACGGCCGGAATCTGGCAATCATGGCAATGGCGAATGTCCCCATACCAACGTAGCGGATTCTATCTCTATAAGCCTTTCAGGAATTCAATCATGGCCGCGTTGACTTCCGCTGGCCGCTCCTGTTGGGTCCAGTGCCCGCAGCCAGGCAGCATGACGCGATTGCGCAGATGCGGAACCACGCTGGGAAGCTGCGCCAGCGTTTCGTCCGCGCCGGGAAATCTCACCACCACATCTCTGTCGCCGGCGATGTAGAGGGCGGGGACGGACAGTTTGGCGCTGGCGTAGGGCGCCAGCAGCTCCCAGTTCCGGTCGATGTTCCGGTACCAGTTCAATCCGCCACGAAATCCGGTGCGGGCAAACTCGCTGGTATAGAAGTCGAGATCGGCACCGCTCAGCCAGTTCGGCAACTGCGGCGGTTCCGGCATGGCGCCGAGGAGGCCGGTCTCGCGATCCACCATGCCGGCGCCGCGCCCGGCCTCCCAGACACCACCCGTCCCTTGCGGCGAGTCGCCGGAAGCGGAATAAAGAATGCGGCGCAGCGAAACGCGTGGGTCCCGCTCCAATTCCGCTTCGGCAACCCCCGGCGTCTGGAAATAGAGCTGATAGAACAGCGCGGTTTCGGTCTGTGGCATGACCGTGCTGGGCCGCACCGCGCCGCGAGCCCGAAACGGCACGCTCAAGCCGATCACGGCGCGAAAGCGGTCGGGTCGGAACAGAGCGGCATGCCAGGCCACCGGAGCGCCCCAGTCGTGACCTGCGATGACCGCGGTTTCCGCGTCCAGGCCATCGAGCACCCCGACCATGTCGCCGACCAGGTGAAACAGCGTATATTGGTCGACCGATTGCGGCAGGTCGGTTTTCCCATATCCCCGCATGTCGGGCGCCACCGCGCGGAAACCGGCCGCGGACAGCGCCCGCAGCTGATGTCGCCAGGAATACCAGGATTCCGGGAACCCGTGACACAGGACCACAACAGGGCCGGCGCCCTGTTCAGCCAAGTGCATTCGGATGCCGTTGGTCTCGACGATGCGGTGTCCGACCTGGTTCATCGCACACTCCTCGGTGTTCGTGCCGTCATAGGAGAGAAATCAGGTTGCCGCACTGCGCCCTCCGAAGCGAATGCCGTCAACAACGGACCGGAGGCAAAGTCCGGTGCAGATTGGTCGGCAAGGGACTCGACGAATGTCACGATTTTCGCAGCCGCCGCCCGAAGCGGGACAGTCGTTCAACCACCCGCCCCAATCGTTCGCCCCCCGACCGGAATCGAAGCCCATCCCGCTCGCCGGCGCACCGAGGCTGGCTTGCCGATAGCGGACGGCGCACAGGAGTGCATGGGATGGGCCCACTGGGCTTGGCCCCGGCCAAGAACTCGGCAACAGTTGCCCCCGCTGGTGTCCGCCATGTGGGAAGTCATCAATGCATAAGATAGCTCTGCCGGATTGGGCCCTCGAGCGTGTCATGATGCGGCGAGGCAAGCCGTATGCGTTCGACCAGCTCGACCCCAAGCGGACAGCTCTGATCGTAGTCGATCTGCAGAACGGTTTTATGGCCCCGGGTCAACCGGCGGAAGTGCCGGTAGCACGGGAGATCGTCGATAATGTCAACACGTTAGCCGCTGCGGTCCGGGCGGCTGGAGGCCTCGTTGTCTTCACCAAACACACGTTCGACGCCGAGACGGCGATCGGCTGGTCGGTATGGCGTGATCATTTCGCTACCGGCGACTGGGGGCAGCGCATGGAGGAGGCGTTCACCTCTGGCCATTATGGTCACCAGCTGTGGCCTGGTCTCGATGTCAGGCCGGAGGACATCGCGATCCAAAAATACCGGTTCAGCGCCTTCGTGCAGGGATCGTCAAATCTGGACGCGATCCTGCGCAGGCGTGACATTGATACCATCATCGTCACCGGAACCGTCACCAATGTCTGCTGCGAGTCGACAACACGCGACGCCATGATGATGAACTACAAATGCGTCATGGTCTCGGACGCCAACGCCGCTATCACCGACGACGAGCACAATGCCACGCTGGCGAGTGTGATGGCGCGGTTTTCCGACGTGCGCTCCACTGCTGAGGTTGTTGCGCTACTGGGCCAGGCGCGGAATACGCCCTGAGAGTTCTGATCATAGCGACGGACCCGGCGCCGCCCAAGCCGCGCTTGCGACATTTCCTCCCAAAACCATGTTGTACTTTCCAACCATCGAAGGTGTCTGCAATATTTGGACCGACAAACATTCAGTGCGACCTCCGCACAGGCCTGCCCACACATCGCTTTTGAAAAATGCCGGTTTGTTTAACGAGGGTCGTTGTTCGTAGATTTTTCGTCTGCTTGCCAACCGTTGCTAGCGATCCGGGGACGACGACAGGTCTCGACCCTATGCGGCATCGGCTGGCCGTTCTGTGGGTTCCAATAGCGGACATTTATCCAGGCGCCTGGCAGGCGGCGCGGCGCCCCGATCGTCCCCACACGTTCTGTGGTCGTAACGCTATAATTCATTCTGGCAGTCCGCAATGATCCGGGGAGTCAGGCCATCCACTTATTCGTGACGGTACCGCTAATGCCTAGATTCGACCGCGAATTTGTCCGTCTATTCGGGACCGCCGCCGACCCTGTCGCAGATAAGCGCCGCAGAATAGGGGACAGCTGGAACGCTGTTGAAGAATTGGCGTTCCCCTAACAGGATCCATGCAATTGATCATGCAAGATGAATGCTG
>JASHVB010000417.1 GCA_030039695.1 Acetobacteraceae bacterium | reverse complement strand
GCGCGTGGAAACCGTGCGCGACGAATACGCTCGCCGCCTCAAGGCGCAGCAGGACGGGTTGGCAGCGATCTGCAACGCGGCCGGCTTCGGCTTCGGCATCCATCGGACCGATCATCCGCCCGAGACCGCATTGCTCGCGCTCTACGCCGCGCTGGGGGTGCGATGATTTTCATCTCGCCGTGGATTCTGAGCTCGCTCGCCGCGCTACCGCTCCTGTGGTGGCTGCTGCGTGTCACCCCGCCGGCGCCGCGCAGCGAGGCTTTTCCGGCGATCCGCCTGCTGCTCGGACTGAATGCGACCGAGGAGACCCCGGCGCGCACCCCATGGTGGCTGCTGGCGCTGCGGCTAAGTGCGGCAACACTGGTGATCGTCGCGCTCGCGCGGCCGGTCATCAATGCCGGCGCAGGATTTGCCGGCCACGGCCCGATGCTGTTGGTGATCGACAACGGCTGGGCGTCGGCCGCCGACTGGCCGAAACGCATGCAGGCCGCGAACACGATGCTCGACCGCGCGGCGCGCGCCGGGCGGCCGGCAGCGTTGCTCGCGACCGCACCGGATGAAACTGACACCGCGCCGGCGCCCACGCCCGTGCTGCCCGTGCCTGATCTACGTGCCAGGCTGGGTGCCTTGCAGCCGGAACCCTGGCCGTCTGACCGCGCCGCCGCGGCTGCCGCGCTCCGACGCTGGAATCACCCCGACACAGCGGTAGCCTATGTCGGCGACGGGTTGACCGACGGGCCGGATTTTCCCGCCTTCGCCGCAGCGTTAAGCGCCGCCGGGCCGGTGACCGAGGTATGCTGCGCGACCACGCCGACGCGCGTGTTGTTGCCGCCTAGCAGCCAGGCGGACCGGTTGGTCGTGCGCGTGGCGCAAGCGCCGCTGCCGACGGCCGGCAACGCGGTTGTGCTGGCCCAGACCGGAGACGGGCGCACGCTGGCTCGTACTTCCGTCGCCTTGCCGGCGGGTGCCACAGTCGGCGCCGCCGGCATCGCTCTGCCGCCGGAGGTACGCAACCAACTGGCGCGGCTGGTTCTGGAGGGACCGCCCTCGGCTGGCTCCGTGGTGCTACTGGACGAGCGTTGGCGCCGCCGGCCCGTCGGGCTGGTCGCTGGCGACCTGGTTAGCGCCGATACGCCGTTCCTCGGGTCGCTGTATTTCCTGCAGCGTGCGCTCGCACCGTACTCCGAATTGCGGCAGGGCCCCACAGCGGCACTGATACAAGGCAATCTGTCGGTGTTGGTTCTCGCTGACCGTCCATTGCCGGCAGGGCCCGAGCGGGATGCGATCCAACAATGGGTCGAGAAGGGCGGAATGCTGATCCGCTTCGCCGGCCCGCGGATGGCGGACCAGCCGGAGGATGAGACAGACCCGCTGGTCCCGGTGAAGCTCCTGCGCGGCGACCGTGACCTCGGCGGTGCGATGTCGTGGAGCAAGCCGGCGGGTCTGGCGCCGTTCCCCGCGAACTCGCCGTTTGCCGGGTTGGCAGTGCCGCACGACGTCACCGTCACCCGGCAAGTGCTGGCGGAGCCAAGCGCCGATCTAGGCACCCATACCTGGGCTAGGCTGGCCGACGGAACGCCGTTGGTGACGGAGACGATGGCGGGCGCAGGCCGCATCGTGCTGTTCCACGTCACCGCCAACGCCGACTGGTCGAATCTGCCGCTGTCTGGATTGTTTGTGGAGATGTTGCGACGGCTCGTGGCGCTGTCGGTCGGGGTTGCCCCGGTTCAGGGCCATGAGATGCTGGCGCCAGCCGAGACGCTAGACGGTTTTGGGGTGCTGTCGGCACCGCCGCAGGCCGCCACCGGATTGGAGGCGGACGAGTTCGGCGCCACTCCGGTCTCGCCGCGTCATCCGCCCGGACTTTATGGGCCGGAGAACAGTCGCCGGGCGTTGAACCTGGGCGAGGCGACGGAACGGCCGGAGGCGGCGCCGCTGGTGCCGGGTGCACGGGTCGAGCCATTGTCGGCGGCGGTCCCCGAGCGAGAGCTCGGCCCGCCGTTACTCGGGCTCGCCATCCTGCTGCTGGCAGTGGACATGCTGATCGCACTTGGGCTGCGTGGCTTGCTGCGCGCACGGATTGCCGGTGCGGCTGTCGCGCTGGCGGCGCTGGCGTGCGCACCCGTGGCCCACGCCGCGTTGGACACCGGCGTCTTTCCCGCACTCGAGACACGGCTGGGCTATATCGTCACCGGCGATGAGAAGGTGGATGCGATATCGAAAGCGGGCCTCGAGGGCTTGTCGGAATTCGTCAACGACCGCACAGCGGCACATCTGGCAGAGCCGGATCCGGTCACACCGGGCGTAACCGACCTGAGCTTCTATCCGCTGCTGTACTGGCCGATCACTGCGGATGCACCGCCCCTGACGTCGAAACAGGCGGCGGCGTTGAACGATTACATGGGACGCGGCGGCATCATTCTGATCGATACGCGGGATTCTGGATCCGGCGCGGGGTTTGCTCCCGGAACTGGTGCCGCGTTGAAGCGTGTGGCACGTGGCTTGGAGATTCCGCCGTTGGCACCACTGACGACCGACCATGTCATTGCGCGCGCATTCTATCTGCTGCGAGATTTTCCTGGCCGCTATGATGGTTCCGCCGTGTGGGTCCAGCGCGGCGAAGATCCCACGAACGACAGCGTCAGCCCGGTGATTATTGGCGGCAATGACTGGGCAGCGGCGTGGGCGGTGGATTCGGATGGCCACTATCCGTATGCGGTGATTCCTGGGGGCCTCCGGCAGCGTGTTCTGGCGTACCGATTCGGGGTGAACGTCGTGATGTACGCGCTGACCGGCAATTACAAAGGCGACCAGGTGCATGTGCCCGCGATACTGGAGAGGCTGGGGCAGTGAATCGCCTTATCGACATGACGTTGTATGTCGAGGTGGTGAGAGCTGCCGGCTGCGGCACGCCTCAGAACCGCCGGACGCGGTTTGCCGGCAGTGTCGCGAGATCAAGCCCGACACTGATGATGGCGTCTATCAGAATTCGGAAGTCTCGCTGCATGACATCGTTCAGGCGATCCATCGCCGTTTCCATGCCAAGCCGGTGCACTCTACCAAGTGATGTCGACCCACCCGCGGTGTCGATGTCGTCATGCCAGGTAAGCTCGACATCCACGACATTGTCAGTCGCGTCAGCGAGAACTGGTGGATGGAGAGCCTGCGCCGGCCAGGACGATGACGGCGGAGGAGACGGTGAAGCTCGGTCGCTTGGCACGACGAGAGAGGACAACTGCCTAAGCGTCAAGGAGCGGGGCGAGGGCGGTCGATAGATGCACGCGGAACAAGCCATCGCCGCATTGCGTTTCGACCCTTTGCTACCGGTCTGGGCGATCGCGGCGCTTGGCATCGTTGTTTTGGCCGTCATTGCTCTGGGCGCTCGGCGACGTGCACGCGGCACGCTGCTGCGCTGCATGGCGTTTGCCGTGCTGCTGCTGTGGCTCACCGGACCGCGCCTGGTGCAGGAGTCCCGCGAGGTTCTGCCCGATATTGGCCTGCTGGTGGTGGACCACACCGCGCCGATGCAGATCGGCGACCGCGCGAAACTCGCCGAAATGGCGCGTGCCGCCATCGTTGCACAGGCCGCGAAACTGCCGAACCTCGAACTGCGTACCGTAACCGTGCCGGAACAAGGTGATGCAGGAAACCGGTTGTTCGCGCAGGTTGACCGCGCGCTCGCCGACATTCCGCGCTCCCGCATGGCCGGCACTATTGCCATCACCGACGGTGAGATTCACGACGTTCCCGCAACCCCACCGGACGGCGCGCCGCTGAATGTGCTGATTCCCGCGAAGGGGGAGGAAACCGACCGCCGGCTGCGCGTCATCGAAGCTCCGGCCTATGGTATCGTCGGAAAGTCGGTGACTCTGCGCGTCGCCA
>JASHVB010000416.1 GCA_030039695.1 Acetobacteraceae bacterium | reverse complement strand
CTGACGAGTAAATCTGAATTCTCGGTGTGAGCTGGGATCGCCCACAACGCAGCTGCGATCTGCCCCAGAGCCGGATCGGCAAATGCCCGCGTTGCGGCGGAATCTCGGGAATGTCGATTTCACGGCTTGTCCTATGCAAACCCGCACCCCAGCCGAGTCGTCCTAGCGAGATGCAAGAAGATGGAGGATGCGATGGCCACTGTCAGGATTCACCGTTTCCGTCTGTATGACATAAATTCGGACACGTATCGGACATCACGGCGATGGGCCAGCCGAGACACCGTAGAGTTACTCGGGGGCGACATCGTGGAGTCCCCTGCGGTCGAGGTCGATGCATCCGTTGTCGGTCGCGAAATTGAAGGCATGACAGACATCGATTTCGATCCGCTCTCGAAAAAGGCTACGTAGCCGCGACAGATCGCACGGATTGGCCCTCTCGCCGGGGTACTTCACTGTGGCCGTGCCGCCGGTGCGGGAAATCGTAACCTCAGGGGCCGGAGAGAATTGTCGATTCGGTTCGGGAGCGTCGCGCTGACCGTAATTGTGCAACACGACTCGGAGGAAGATAGCCATTCCCGCCGAGACGGAAAATGCGCACGCTGACGGTTATTCTGCAAGATATCAGTGGGTAATTTGATCCTTATCTGCGACAAAGTTATCTCGGCCTGTTTTCAAAGGTTTCGACGCCTTGGTTGCCTGCTATCCTCAGGTCATGCTCCGAAGCCTTTGTGGCTGGTGGCGGTGTCCGATCTGAGGGCGGTACGATGATTGACCGTTATTTGCGACGTGCGGATTAACGGTCAGCGAGACAATGGTGTCCTTCCGGAGAAGGACGCAGCGAGGACGCGCCGCTGAGCGCGACCAGATCGGAATGGACGGGCGTTACGCCGGAAGTTCGTCCAGCAATGCTGTCGCGGCACGCAAATCGGGTGTGTCGAAGCCCTCGGTGAACCGCTCGTAGACTGGCAGCAATTGCCATCGGCCGACCGTGAGCACGATCCGTACCGATCTGCCCTGGATCGGCAGGTCCCACAGCCTCCGCTGATACGAGCTGTGCCGGGCTAACGAGACGACCTGGCATCGCGGACATGCCGCCGACGTGCTGAGCTTTCGCGCCTCAACAACCCAGACGTCATCAACCGCCGCCGCTGACGTAAGTCGGATATACGAAAATGGTAAGATGAGTAGATTCCGTTTCATGCGCATAGGGTGGTGCGTGAACAGAAGGGGCCCATCCCCATCCGGCCGGGTCACCAAAAATGTGCCAGACCCTCCGAACGGCAATTTCTCGGCTCAATGGCGATCGCGAGTCGCTGCCTCTGCTCAAATCACCTTCTCCCAAGCGGCAACGCGACAACGGCCTTTAGCGGTCTTCATCTCCAAACATGGCGGCGCAGCCCCGGGCGGCGCTTCGCTCTGCATTGCGACGTCTGGATCGCGCCTAGGGCTGCGGATTGAAGTCGGCTAGAACGGATCTCGATCTGATCGAACCGATTTGCGAGTTCCGAAATCGGCTCGAATCGAAATCAGTCTGCTTGCCCGACGGATCCGGGCCGGCATGTCGAAGGCGCTGTCGCTCGTTCCTCGGGTTCAAGTGCGGGCGACGGTCGCGGAGGCTCTGATGCATCGTCAGGCCGACGAACCGTCCGGCGGTAGCGCGACGAGCGCGAGCCCGTTCGGCGCACCTGGCCCAAGTTTGCGGAAACGGCGTACCCCGGAGCGTTCCGCTCACCCCGAGTGGACAGTCGTCCCACGTCGTCGTGGTCCTCCTTGAGCGACTCCGCCACGACGTTCGCCGCATCGAGGAAGGCCCGGATCAGTGGCTCGCGCACGGTACTCCGGGGGCAGGCAACATACATATCAAGCGTGGGCGCGGGTGGCCCGAGCCTAGAGATCGAGTAGCGTTCATCCCGTCCCGCCATCGAGCGCAGTTCCGGCGAGACGCCGAAGCCGCGGGCAACGGCCTCTCGGGTCGCCTCACGCGTCTCCATCATGATCAGGTGCGGGTCGTTAACGTCGACTGCCGCCAGCGCGTGCAGGAACGTCTGAAGCGTCATCGAGCCGAGCTCGCGCGCGATGATGGTCGCGCCGGCAAGTTCCGCGGGGTCAACAAAATCGCGGTTCGCCAGCAGATGGTCACGAGGCACCAAGAGGACGACTTCGTCCCGGCGGAAGAACTGGATGTGGGTCTTTGTATCTCCGATGGCGAGATTTGTGGTAATGCCGACGTCGATGTCACCGCGCAGCAATGCGTCCCGGATAACCGTCGAGTTGCCGCTTCGCACGCCATACGTGATGTCCGGATGCCCTGCCTCCAGCTCCCGCAGAACCGGCAGGATCTGTTGTGGACCCACGGTACCGATACGCAGGTGTCCGTTCCCCACGTTGCGTTTGCTGAGAAGCAGGTCGCGCACGTCCGCCTGCACCGAATAGAGCCGTTCCGTCAGTCCCCTGAGCTCGCGGCCGAACTCGGTGAGTTCGACGTTCCGGCCGACGCGCCGGAAGAGCTGGACGCCATAGCCCGTCTCCAGCGCCCTGATGTGGTTCGAGACGGCTGGCTGGCTGATGCGCAGCCGGGCGGCAGCCTTGGTGATGTTCCCTTCGGTGGCCGCCATGTGGAAACATCTCAGTTGCGCATCATTCATGGTCTCGCGAGCCGCTCATCTCCAGCCGCGTACTGCCACGCCTGGGCGTCGCGGACACAATGATGATGGCCCTTAGCACGCCGCTGATGACAAGCCTGTGACACTGCTCATGACGGTTTTATGACGCCCGCAGAAACCGGGCGTCACGCGGCCGCTTGCCATCTCCCATCTTATAAGTCCCATCAGTCGTAGATATTGGTCTCGCGCCTCGATCCAGGGCTATGCGTGGCCTCATCGGCTCAGCCACTTCGCGTCACGGCACAATCGGGCGCCGTGCGAAGTGGGGCCTCCAGGAGGTCTTCACGTGGGTACACAAGCTGGAATCGAAACCGACGCCTTAACGCGGCTGGACCACATGCCGTGGACCAGGTTTCACACCGCGGTGATTGCCGCGCTTGGCGTTGGCTGGGCGCTGGATTCCTTTGAAACCAACATCATTGGCAGCGTTTTCGGCGTTCTTAAGTCGCAATGGCACTTGAGCGCGTCGCAAGGATCCTTGGCGGTCAGCGTCTGGGTGGGCGGCATGCTGATCGGCGCGATCGGCTTCGGTTACCTGGCAGATCGCTTTGGTCGCAAGCGCCTGTGTCTCGCCACGTTGTTATGGTATGCAGTCTTCAGTGCTGCAACAGTGCTCGCCTGGAACTGGGAGACCTTCCTGTGCTTTCGACTGATGGCGGCACTTGCAGTGGGCGGCGAGTATTCGGCAGTGACTGCTGCAATGGGCGAGTTCATTCCGCGTAAGAACCGGGGACGTACGGACTCTCTGATACTTTCCGGTTTTCCGATTGGCGCGTTGTTGTCAGCCGTTGTCTCCTACTTCTTGCTCAACAACCTGCCACCAGCCATTGCCTGGCGCGTTGGTTTTGGCCTCGGCGCGCTGATGGCTGTCGTCTTCGTCTGGATACGAAAAGTGGTCCCTGAATCGCCTCGTTGGCTCCTTCAGCATGGCCGTGTTGCTGAGGCCGAAGCGATCGTCGACAACATTGCCGCGACCGCCAAAGGCGCACTGAGCGCGCAGGGACAAAAGCGCTACGAACCTACTCCCTTCACGCCGTCAGAGCCCGGTTTCTTCCGGAATATCGCACAGCTCTGCAGCAAGTACGGTGCGGAGACGTCTCTCGCGAGCGCAACGAACTTCTCGCAGGCTGTGGTCGTCTACGGAACTTTGTCCTTGATGGCACTCGTCATCCTGCCATACATGAAGGTTCCTGCAGCATCCATGCCCCTCTACTACGCGCTCGGCAACGCCACAGCGATTCTCGGCGGGCTGTTCGCCGCGTTTCTTGTCGAGGCATGGGGCCGGCGCGCGTCACTCTTCGCCAGCTACACCTTCACGGTCTGTGCGATCGTTGGGCTCTACCTGGCACAGCAACTGCCCCACATGGTGCTTGGCTATTGTTTGATCCAGTTCGGCGTAACCTGGGCGTATATAACGGCTTACGTCGTCTCAGCTGAGATTCTGCCAACGCGCGTTCGTGCCTCTGGGCTCGGCATCTCTGTCGCGGTCGGCCGCCTCGGCGCCATGATAACGCCCGTTCTGCTGACGAACGCGTTCATGGCGACCGGCAACCCTTCGGGCGCGCTGCTGGTTCTCCTCGTGCTCGCTGCGCCAGGTCCCGTTGCAGCCTTGCTGTGGTGGTTGAGAGGACGCGAAACCCGCGGCATCTCTCTTGAACATGGCAGCGTCGACCCGCTTGTCGCGCAGCTGCTTCATCCGCAGCCGGCGGTTGCCGCGGCGGCCGGGTGACGAGGCTGAGGCGTCGAGCGAGACAGACGCCATCCCCCTGGGCACCTGAGTGATTAAGGAGTCATCGATCATGACCACAGTCGCGCCATCGACCTCACGCGGCGACTGGATGCGCTACTGGACCAATGTGCCAGCCGACCGTGTTCGCAAACTCGCACACCACTTCGCTGTAGAGTACCAAGTCGAAGATTTGGAGATTACGCAGTCCGGGCTTGCTCTCGTGCCACTGGTCGATGGCGCCCTCGGTGAGCGCTACTATCTTGGCGAAATTCCGCTCGCAAAAGCGCATGTGCGCTTGACCAACCGGAACGGCACTGCCATTGAGGGTGCGGCCATCGTCATGGACGATCGAACGAGCCTAACCCGAGCACTCGCGATCCTCGACGGTGTGTTGGCAGCCCAATGGCCCGGGCACGAGCAGGCCGTCGCGTTGCTCCGCGAAGGCGAGATGGCTGTTCGCGCCACTCATGCGGATCGCAAGAAGCTGCTGGCAGCGACCCGCGTGGATTTCTCGCTG
>JASHVB010000415.1 GCA_030039695.1 Acetobacteraceae bacterium | reverse complement strand
CATTTTCATCAGCTATTCCTCGACAATTATCCCACATTTCTCATCGGTAAGGCCGAACGTTATGACGCCACCTTCTATAATGAGGAGCGTGAATTCGGAATTCCGAAATATGTGCTTGCCGGGCATCCGCCATTTTCACGCTATATGCATGAAGGCCTGATGGATGAAGGATTTGACCTTGCTGTCTCTCACGAGCTGAAGATCGATCATTCCATTATATGCCCGATCATCACAGTGCGCCCGGACGCGGACCTGCCGGTGGTGCCGATTTATACCAATGTTTTTGTGCCGCCGTTGGCCTCTCCCAAGCGGTTCTGGCAGCTTGGGCGCGCCATCCGCAAGATGATCGATACCTGGCCGCCTGATCTTCGCGTGGCCGCCATCGGTACCGGTCATCTCTCGCTGGAACTTGGCGGTCCGCGCCAGTTCGGCGAGACTGGTCCGGACCCTGAGTTTGATCGCAAGGCCGTGCGATGGATTTCGTCAGGCGACATAGATTCTATTTTTGAGAACGTCACGCTGGCAAGTATGGCCAAGTCTGGCAACGCAACCCATGGCTTCCTCAACATGATTTTGATGATGGGTGTTGCGGGGCAGGTCAGTGCTGATTACGTCGATACGGTCGATCTCTATCATACAATGGAGGCGTACTTCACGTGGTACCCAGAGGGCGAAAAGCCCGGCGCTAAGCTGGCTACAAAAGCGTTGGAGGTTCTGTGATGAGCAAGTATTGGGTGGACAAGTTCCTCTACCAGGTCGACCGCGACCCAGCGCTGTTGGAGCGGTATAGAGCCAGTCCGCGCCGGATGGTCGAAACCTGGGAACAGTCAATGGGCCCGCTGATGAGTTCCGTTGAAGTATCGACGGTAAACAGCTTCACTCCGGAAGAGCGGGAAGCTCTCATAGCGCATGACTACGTTGCATTGTTTGAGATGGGCGCCCACTTTTTTCTGACGCTCACCCTTTTCATCGGAGTCTATGAAGACGAATACACGGCCCGCAACGGACCGATATCGTTCCAGCGCGAGTACGCCCGAAAGCTCGAGCATTGGCTTGGGAAGGAATACCCGCCCGTCGCGCTTTAGGCAGAACGGCCCCCTGCTCAATCACCTCCGCCGGGTGGCGGCAACCTTTATACGCGTTCATTGACAGCGTCATCGCCCAACCCTGACACATCCAGAAACAAACGCCACCCTGACAGCACCGCGGAGGTGCGATGCCCGCACCGCACTTTCATGGTCACATGACCGACAGGACCGACAGCAGGATACTCACGTGAAGAAATCACAGCTATCCGCACAGGAAGTCATCGCAGAATCGATATCGCGAGGCTGCCTGGCAAAGCAGCTTTATGTCGTGTTCACGAAGCCAAGTGGCAGTCTCGAAGCGGTTATGCAAAACTTGGCTGAACACCTCGCCTTTCAGGACAAGCTCGCGAATGGTGGCATTATGTTTGCCGCCGGCCCGCTTTGGACCGACGATGGGCAAAGCTGGGAAGGGGAAGGGATGTCCGTGATCCGCGCGGAATCGCTAGACCAGGCAAAAGAGATTGCGGCACGCGATCCGATGCATGTCGGTGGCGCGAGGACGTTTCAAGTCCGTCCCTGGCTGGTGAATGAGGGGACCGTCTCTATCGAGCTGGGTTTCACGACACGACGGTTCAAGATCGTCTGATTGTCGGTCTAAGCGCCGCTCATTTCTGCTCTCTCCCCAACCAGCCGCGAGGTCACCGAAGTCGGCCTCGAAGGGATCCTGAAGGCTCGTTGCGACTAATTGGGCGTTCGCGGTGCGCTCCCCGCCGCGGGCGACCTTGTCCACGGCAGCGTGCATGTTGTTGTAGGGCCTTCCGAGGGTGCACGTCACTGGTCGGCCTTCGCTGAGGAGCGTCTGTCGTGGACTGACGATGGACGTCACACAAGCACGATGTGACAAGAGATCTACGCCTGCCTCCACTGGAATAGCCCGGAGCCGATCGAGCGAAACGCCCCAGGCACGTATCTGCCGTTATGATAGTTCGTATCGAGACATATAGGCTCCCGCCACAAAGGGGCACAACGCATGTGTCTACCGCGGCGAGTCTATCCAGCCTTTGCCACGCGACGGTTCTACCCCTCGGAGACGAACGATGAAGCGACGGCACGTCGATGCCAGCATCCTTAGCCAGAGCTCGATGACCCGCCTCCTCTCCATCGAGATCGCCGCCGCCGCCACAGCGGTTCGGGGCACAGGCGCAGTTCGCTGACAGGGAGGTGTCCTAAAGCCACGGCACGCCGCGGGGCCCGCCGCATGCACGCAACGGAGCACAAGGAGACGACGTATGGGATTGCTGATCGATGGAAAATGGCAGGATCAGTGGTACGACACGGCAACAACCGGCGGGCGGTTCGTTCGCAACGAGAGCCAGTTCCGCAATTGGATCACGCGAGACGGAGCGCCCGGCCCCACCGGCCAGGGCGGCTTCGCCGCCGAGCCGGGGCGCTATCATCTCTACATTTCCCGCGCCTGCCCGTGGGCGCATCGGACCACGATCTTCCGCGCGCTCAAGGGGCTGGAGAGCGCGATCTCGCTCTCGGTCACGCACTGGCTCATGGGCGCAGAGGGTTGGACCTTCATGCCGGGTCCAGGGGTGATTCCCGACACCCTCAACGATGCGCGCTTGCTGTATGAGGTCTACACCCGCGCCGACCCGCGCTATTCTGGCCGGGTGACGGTGCCGGTGCTCTGGGATAAGCAGCGCCGCACCATCGTTTCCAACGAATCCGCAGAGATCGTCCGTATGCTCAACAGCGCCTTCGACGAGGTCGGCGCGCGCGAGGGCGATTACTATCCGGAGAATCTGAGGGCCGAGATTGACGCCCTGAACCTGCGAATCTACGACACGGTGAACAACGGCGTATACAAAGCAGGGTTCGCGACCACTCAGCCCGCGTACGAGGAAGCCGTCCGCTCACTGTTCGAGACACTGGAGTGGCTGGAAGATCGTCTTTCGGTCCGGCGCTTCCTCTGCGGCGATCGTCAAACCGAAGCAGACTGGCGCCTGTTCACCACGCTCCTGCGGTTCGATCTGGTCTATGTCGGTCACTTCAAATGCAACATCCGCCGGCTCGTTGATTACCCGAACCTCTGGTCATACACGCGCGAACTCTATCAGACACCGGGCATCCGGGACACGGTCGATGTTGCCCACATCAAACGTCACTACTATCAAAGCCACACCACGATCAACCCAACCGGCATCGTCCCGCTCGGGCCCGTCATCGATTTCGAGGCCTCGCCTGACCGCCGGCTGCTCCATCGGAGAGAGTCGGAAATCACCGCCTGCACGGAATTGCAAGGCGATCGCTAGGGGGTCAACAGGCAACGGTGAACCCGGATTTCGCGTGGCTTTCGCTCGATCGGCACCATGCGTCGCTCCCCGCGGGCGAGCCACGCGCGACCGGCATCGGGCACCGCCGGCAATCTCGGAACGTCGAGGCGTGTGCGGGTAATGCCAGCCGGCGCAGGCGCTCCAGGGGAAAGACAAGATGTCCGGGAGAATAGG
>JASHVB010000414.1 GCA_030039695.1 Acetobacteraceae bacterium | reverse complement strand
ATGACGAGTGAAAGTGCGAAGGAAGGCTGCTTTGATCGGCCCGTCCGGAGCCTGTTTGAGGCGCATCTGACAGTGCGCGATCTGGACCACTCCATCAAGTTGTACCGAGACGTGATGGGGCCGCTGCCGGCGCTTGGCGTTCCCGAACGCAAGGTCGCGTCCTTCTGGGTACCGATATCGGACAAGGCGGTGCTCGGGCTCTGGTCTTTCGGCACGTCGCCGCTTTGCATGCGGCTTGACGCGGCGTTCGATGCGACGCTGCAGCGTGTCTCTGATTCGGTGGCGAGGCCCCGCGATCCTGAGGGGCATTCGCTGGAATTCTTCGCTATGCTAACGGACCGGCCACGGCCGAAATCCGGCCGCCTGGCATGGTCGGAGTGGCGGAGGCTGATATGAGCGAGATGATCCGCACAGAACACCGCGACGGCTGGTGGAAGATTACACTGAACCGCCCGGACAAGCTGAACGCGGTGAACGAGTCGATGCTGGCCGAGCTGTTGGCGGTGCTGGGCGCGGCGGCTGCCGATCGCGCGTGCCGCGCCCTGCTGCTGACCGGCGAAGGGCGTGGTTTCTGCGCCGGACAGGAACTCAGCTCGGCGGTGATGCCGGGCGAGAACGGCCCGCCAGACCTGGAGAAACTTGCCGGGACGTGGCACCATCAGGTGGTGCGGCGCATTCGCGCCCTGCCGCTGCCAGTTGTGTGCGCGGTGAATGGAGTCGCTGCGGGGGCCGGCGCAAGCTTCGCGTTGGCCTGCGACATCGTGCTGGCGGGGCGCAGCGCGCGCTTCGTGCAGGCGTTTGTCAACATCGGTTTGGTGCCGGATTCCGGCGCCAGCTTCTTCCTGACACGTGCGATCGGCGAGGCACGCGCGCGGGGATTGGCGATGCTCGGCGAGGCGGTCGATGCGACGCGTGCCGAGGCTTGGGGAATGATTTGGAAGGCCGTCGACGATGCAGCGCTGATCGAGGAGGCGGAGAAGCTGACCTCGTCTTTAGCGCAGGGGCCGACCGCGTCGCTGGCCGCGATGAAACGTATGTTTGCTGCAGCCGCTCAAAACACGCTGGATGCGCAGCTCGACCTTGAGGCTGCCCTGCAGGGGGCTGCCGGACAGACCGCGGATTATGCGGAGGGGGTGCGGGCATTTCTGGAAAAGCGCGTACCCATCTTTCGAGGTGGCCGATGACGCGGGGAGCTGCCGAGACTTCCCCTTCCCTTGGGGGAGGCGGCAGCCGGGAGCGGTCTTCGTCGCGATCGACAGTAGATGGTTCGGTCCCTCCCTCCTGCCCGATCGCGCAAGGGGAGGGGGAGTCCCTCCGCCTTCGCGCGTCTGCCGAAGTGATGTGGCAGGCCGACAGAGCCAGCCGCGAATTGGGTATGCGCCTCGAGCACGTTGCGCCGGGCCATGCGCGGTTATCACTGACCGTGACTGCCGCCATGACCAACGGCCACGGCATCTGCCACGGCGGTTTCATTTTCACGCTTGCCGATTCCGCGATGGCCTTTGCTGCCAACCAACGGCGCGATGCCGATGTCGCGCAACACGCCTCGATTACCTTCCTTCGTCCCGGCCGTGTCGGCGAAACCCTGGTGGCAGAGGCGATGGAACGCACGCGTGCCGGCCGCGCCGGCATCTACGACGTACGCGTCAGTACTAGTGACGGCGCGCTGGTCGCGGAATTCCGCGGCCACACGCGCACGCTACCAACGGGCAAATAGATGGCCGGACTTGAACCGATCGAAACCGCCTCGCGCGACGAGATCGCCGCGCTGCAGCGGGAACGCATCGCCTGGATGCTGCGTCATGCATATATGAACGTGCCGCACTATCGCCGCACGTTTGATGCCAGCGGTGTGCATCCCGACGATTTTCGCTCGCTGGAAGATCTGGCGAAGTTCCCGTTCACAACCAAGCAGGACCTGCGCGCGAATTACCCGTTCGGCATGTTCGCCGTGCCACGGGAACAAGTGCTGCGAATCCACGCGTCGTCTGGAACGACCGGGAGACCGACGGTGGTCGGCTATACGCGCAAGGACCTCGACGTGTGGGCGCAGGTGGTGGCGCGTTCGATCTACGCCTCGGGCGGGCGCCCGGGCATGATCCTCCACAATGCGTATGGCTACGGCTTGTTTACCGGCGGGCTCGGGCTGCATGATGGTGCGCAGCGTCTGGGATGTTCTGTGGTGCCGGTGTCAGGTGGCATGACCGAGCGGCAGGTGCAGCTCATCAACGATTTCCGTCCCGACATCATCACCGTGACGCCGAGCTACATGCTGGCGATGCTGGACGAGTTCCGCCGGCAGGGGCTGGAGCCGCGCGATTCATCGCTGCGCATCGGCATGTTCGGCGCCGAGCCGTGGACCAATGCCATGCGCCGCGAGATCGAGACCGGCTTCGCGCTGGATGCAGTGGACATCTACGGTTTGTCGGAGGTGATGGGGCCGGGCGTCGCCAACGAATGCATCGAAAGCAAGGATGGGCCACATATTTGGGAGGACCATTTCTATCCAGAAGTGATCAACCCCGAGACCGGTGCGGTGCTGGGCGACGGCGAGCATGGCGAGCTGGTGTTAACGTCGCTGACCAAGGAAGCAATGCCCGTGGTGCGCTACCGGACGCGCGATCTGACCCGCCTCTTGCCCGGCACTGCGCGAACGATGCGCCGGATGGAGAAGATCACCGGCCGCTCGGATGACATGATCATCGTGCGTGGTGTCAACCTGTTTCCGTCGCAGATCGAGGAGCAATTGCTGAAGAGTGACGTTCTGAGCGGGCATTACCAGCTGGTACTGACCCGCGAAGGGCGGATGGACGAAGTCGCGGTGCACGTCGAGGCACGACCCGGCTACTTCGATCCGGTACTGTTGGAGGCGGAGTCGAAGCTGGTGGTGGCACGGATCAAGGAGACGATCGGGCTGACCATGCGGGTGGTGGCGGAAGCGCCAGGGACGATCGAACGGTCGCTCGGCAAGGCGAAGCGTGTGGCAGACCGACGGGACATGGGGTAGGGCCCGCGCATCTAAGTTGACTTACTGCCGCCGCTCTGAGTCGGCAGCCACCTGGGTTGCGTGGGATTGCGATTTCGCCGGTTCTACCTGATTTGACTGGCGGTTGCCGGACAGCACGCAAAATGTGAACTTCCACCGTTGCACGTCTAAACGGGTATCCTAGGAGAACAGCACAACAGTGGTCACCTCATTGCCCGTTGGACACCAGGGCGCGTTGGCCCAGGCGCGCTTGAATTAGCTTCGAACGCCATTTTCATGTCTTTGCCGCATATTCTCCCATTTGCAACCGCCATAACGATCGTCGGCGCTGCAGGCCGCCACTGGTATGGGTATGGCGTTGCTCGCCGCACCATCGCTCGCCCTCGTCGATCCCGCATTGGTTCCCGGAGCAATGCTGTGTTCTGTCGTCGCGCTGTCGATCGCCGTTGCCTGGCGCGAACGCGTGGCAATCGATCTACGTGTCCTCGGTCTCGCGCCGCAAAGCGGGAGAGGGCGACCTCGCGGCGCTGGCGCTACCCAACCGATGGTGCGGGCCTTTCCGTATCGGTTTGCATCAATCCGCTTCCTGCGCTGTCGCATGCGCGGGCGCAGCAACCGGATGGAATGCGGCGTACTTCGACAGCACGAACAAAATGCCGGCGACGCCGAGATAGGATACCGCAACGGGCAGCGACCTGCCGATGCCGATTGCCTCGCCGTGGATGAAGCCGAAGAACGTCAGCAGCGCGCCGGCCGTCGCAAATGCCGCGGCCTTGTCGAACTCGCGATCGATAATGAACACCGTCACCGCGCCCAGGATAATACCGGCAAGCGTCGCACCGCCGCCAAGGGTCTCGAGCCCCTTGTACAGCACGCCGACCTGCGCGAGCTTGGCGTCGCCGATTGCGGCCGCACTGGTACCGGCGGCGCCAAGCGCGTTATCGATCTGGGTCTTGCCCCATGCCGCAAGCTGCGGCAGGAGCGCCAGAACGATCGCCGGCGCATGTCGGGGCGGCGATTCCTGAAAGGCCTGCGAGCCGATCAACATCCCGATGTAAAGCAGGATTGGCAGGATCGCGACGACGGGGATTAGCGCCATCATCAACGCGATAATCCCAAACCAGGTTAGTACCAGCACGATGATGCCAGTCACCGCCGAGTAGCCGATGCGGCCGCCCATGGCTTTCCAGCCCGGATGGCCAATGTACACCGCGTTGATGAACGGGTTGCCAAGCAGGCAGCCAATCAGGCTGATCACGCCGTCGGCGGTCAGAACGCGCGTGGTGGGAAAGGAATCGCCCGCCGCGGCGGCGCTTTCAACGTTGTCCAGTGCTTCCACCAGATCGTAGATGCCGAAGGGGATTGCGGTAACCAAGATGATGCCCAGGTACTTGAATCCACCGAACACGTGGCCAATCGCGGGGATCGGAAAGGAGACCCCAAAGTTCGACACCGATGCTCCTAGCTTGGCTAACGTCAGTCCGCCATAATCGAGGCCGAGCAAGTTCGATGCCCACGCAATGACGGTGCCGGCGGCGATTGCCACCAGGCCGCCTGGGACGCCGCCGAAATACTTTACACCGCCAAGCCAGCTGGCCAGGATCACCGCGAAGCAAATGACACCGATCACCGGCGTCGAGAACACCTGCGCCGCCGGGCTCATCGAGATGAAGGTGATGGAAATGCCAGCCAATGACCCAAGTAGGGCGGCGCGCGGCGTAATCTTGCGCACATAGGGGCCGATAAAGCCGCCGGCCATCAGCACAAAGCTTTGTACGAAAACCCAGGTGAGGCCGGCTCCCCATGCCTCGCTGGGATCATGCGTCCTTAGCAGGATCGGCAGCATCACCACGAACGTGACAACGAACATGTGCGGCACACTGATGCCGGACGGCAGAGCGCAGACATCGGCGCGGCCGGTCTGCTTTGCCAGGCGATATGCGAGGAATGCGTAGTAGCACGTGGACAGGCACAGCATCAGGCCGAGCGCCGGCAGGATGCGCCCGAACACGAGTGCGTCGGGCATTTTCAGCACGAACCGAAGCAGGCCGGTCAGCACCAACACGTTGACCAAGATGTTGGTGCCGAAGCCAAACAGTGCATTCCAGTCGCCCGAAACCCAGAGTTTGGGTGTGCTCTGCGTCGTTGCGCTCATGACGTGGCTCCTATCCGGGGTGTTGCGCGGTGTTCAGCGCCGCGATGACGTCACGACTTTGGCCCACCCAGCCGAAGATGCCGCCTTGCGCTTTAATCATTTTCAATCCGGCATCCTGGAATTCAGCGAAGTACGAACCGACGCAGTCTTCCGGCACGAGACAGTTGTAGCCGCGGTCGTTCGCTTCGCGCACCGTGGTGTTGACGCAGACTTCCGTCGTCACACCCGTGATGACGAGTTGTGTGATGTTGCGGTTCTGCAGGATGGCGTGCAGATCGGTGGCGAAGAACGCGCCCTTGCCGGGCTTGTCGATGACCGGCTCGCCGGATTCGGGATAAAGCTCGGGAATGATGTCGTGGCCGGGCTCGCCCCGCACCAGGATACGGCCCATCGGCCCGGCGTCGCCGATGCACGTTGCACTGCGGCCGCGAACCTTCTTGGCGTGTGGCAGGTCGGCGAGGTCGGGGCGATGGCCTTCGCGGGTGTGCATGGCCATCAGGCCGGCAGCGCGCCACGCCGCCAGCAAACGTCGGTTCGGTTCGATAGTGCGGCGAAGCTGCGAGACGTCGTTGCCGAGCATTTCACCAAAGCCGCCCGGTTCCAGGAAGTCGCGCTGCATGTCGATGATCAGCAGCGCGGCGTGCGCCGGATCCAATTCGAAAGGGTACGGCTCAGCGGGGATTGCGATCATGGTCCCCTGGTTGCTGCGCGTGTTCGTGGCGAATGAGCGGTGTTCAGTGACGCAAACCGTGTGCCATGTACGAAGGTGGTGCCAGCCTCCCGTTCCTCCAGGTGCGAGGCGCTGCGGTGCCTCGACACCTCGTCGGCGCGTGCAAGCGGACTTCGACAATGCGCTTCAACACGTGCGGTGGCAGTGATTTATCTACCCGCCAGCGCATGTGCGGGACGGCCACATCCGAGCGTGCCGATCCCGGTACATCGATGGTGTCAGACGGATGCTGGTGCAGCGCGTGGTCCGGTCTTGGGCGCGCCGCTGGCAGTACAAACAGATGGCTTGCGCGCATGCGTAGCGTGTCGGGGCGAGCAGTAGCGACCCTGCCGCAGGAGTTTAACGAGCCGGGCAAGCAAGCCATCTTTTGTGCAATTGATGACAATGAGGGCTAATTCCGCCTAAAATATGAACCTAGGCAAACGGTATAGCTCGGAGGTTTTCCTGGATAGTCGCGACAGCGATGGCGCCGCCGTGCGCGCTGTATCAGGTCGCTGCCAACTTAGGCGCGGCGGGGGACGGGTGCACGGACGCGCCCTCGTTGGCTGCTCGGTCAGGACAAGAATGCAGCGCAGCCGTCATAGCGGCCATACGCGGCGACGTCGGCTTTGTCCTCGGCGCATACGTGTGCTCCGGTGGCATGCAGGATCGTGGCGACAATGCCTGCGTCTCGTTCTCGCCCGCCCGGGAACTAACATTGGTGACTGCGGCGCGCCTACGCTCCGCGGACAGCGCGTTGCATCCAGCCCAGGGGCGTTGGCGCGGACCGGGTTATATGATCGTCAGCCCTTGCTTGGTCGAGCATAGCACCATCGTCGGCCTTGGGCCGCCGGGACTGCGGAGCTGACACGAACCAGCAGCGGCGGAGATGCATGGTTGGTCCGGACTTCTGTTCTTTTGCCCTTTGAGTGGGCGATCCAGTTCCGACAAGTGCTCGTGGGGTTCAGTCGTCAATCATGCTCACATGCGCAGCGACCACCCGCCAGCCTTCCGGCATGCGCGCCCAGGTCTGCATCTGACGGCCGATCTTTCCGGGCGCACTCTCGCGGAAGAACAAGGTGGAGGCGGTGGCGAAGTCATGACCAAAGGTCGTGATCACGGTGCGCGACAGCATGCGCGCCAATCCAACCGCCGAGCGAGCCGCGCGGAACGCGCCAATTTCCTCCCAGCCGAGCAGGTTCTCGTTGATGCCGTATCGGATCGTCAGCTTGCTTTCCCAGAAGAGGGCCTGGAGCGCGGCGGTGTCGTTCGCCATCAGCGCCGTTTCATAGCAGAAGAATGCGGCCTCCACTTCGGCAACCACGGCGGGCAGGTTGATCTCCATGCGGTCAAGACACCTCCGGTGGCTCTGGCGCACGTGCGATCCCGGCCGTTTCTAGCGCCTGAGCGATGCACAGCGACACGTCTTCGCGCCAGGGTGCGGCGATGATCTGGACAGCAGTGGGGAGGCCACGATCCGTCATGACCGGCACGGCGACGACTGGTAATCCGATGAACGAGATCGGCTGGGTGTAGATGCCGATATTCGGCCTCAGCGGCACTTCCTTGCCATCCAGCATGAACGTCTTCTGCCCGATCAGCGGCGCGACGCAGGGTGTGGCCGGCGCCAGGATCGCGTCCACGTTGCCGAAGACGTATCGAAGCGCATCACGGTACCAGCGGCGGAACTTCTGGGCCTGCGCCACCACCGATGCCGGCAGCAGTGCGCCTGCGATCAGCCGGTCGCGTACTTCGGGGTCGAAATCCGCCGCGCGCGTGCGCAAACGCTGCAAGTGCAGCGCGGCGCCTTCGCTGGCGGTGATGACATAGGCGGCGGCGCGGGCACGCGCGGCCTCGGGGATTTCGACCTCACGCGACACGCCCAAAGCGGTGGCAACCGAGTCCAGCGCGGCCAGCACCTCCGGCGCGGCGCCAGCGCGAAAGTATCCGCCGGCGCGTACGATGCGCAGGCCGGCGATGCCGTTGTGCAGCGTCGGGTACACCGGTTCAGCGGGGCGATCGGCACAAACCGGATCGAACGGATCGGCGCCCTGCATGGCGTCGTAGGCGAGCGCGAGGTCCTGCGTCGTGCGCGCGAGCGGCCCGAGATGATCCAGGCTGGCTACGAACGGAAAGCTGCCAGCGCGCGACAGCCGCCCAAAGGTTGGCTTCAATCCGAAGACCCCACAGAATGATGACGGCACGCGGATCGAGCCGTTGGTGTCTGAGCCGAGCGCGAGCGGCACCATGCCCCGGCCGACCGCGCTGCCCGATCCGCCGGACGAACCACCGCTCATATGCATCAGGTTGTGCGGATTGCGCGATGGGCCGTCGTGCGCATTCTCGCCCGTGAAGTCGTAAGCATATTCGCCCATGTTCAGTGCGCCGACCAGCACTGCACCGGCTCTCTCCAGCCGCGCCACCAGCGTAGCATCGTGCGTGGCTGGCGGATGATCGCGGTTGATGCGCGCGCCGGCGAGTGTCGGCAATCCGGCGATGTCGATCAGGTTCTTCACCGCGAAGGGGACACCTGCGAGAAGACCCACTGGGCGACCGGCTGCGATGTCCGCATCTATCGTGGCCGCGCGCGCCTTGGCGCGCGTCGCGGTGATGGCGGTGAACGCGTTCAACCGCGGGTTCCACGCCTCGATGCGGTGCAATGCCGAGTCGATCACGTCCACCGCGCGAACGCGGCGAGCGACGACGTCAGCGGCAATAGCGGAAGCGGGTTTCATGGCCGGAAGACCCAAGCCGGCTCAGCTTCATCCGGCAGCGGAAAGTCGACCACCGCTGCGGCCTGGATGAGCGAAGCCGCCAGGTGCATGCGGATCGCCGGCTGCCACTCGATCGCAATCGCTATGCCTAGCAGGGCAGCGCCGGCGGTGATGAATTCATCGAGTTCCTTGTCGTTCATTGATTTGCCTCCAGCCAGGCGCGCCACCCGCCGAACCTCGTGATGTCGCGCGCGCCGGCGATTCCGGCGCTTTCCGCCAGGACGCCGAGGCACAACCCGTCTTGCAGCTCGATTGAGCCAAAACCAAGCGGCGGCGGCACGGAAGAAAAAAGACTGCCTATTGACGTTGTAGGGAGAGCCCAAACTTCGCCAGCGAGTGCAGCCCCCTCAACGGCGCGCAACATGCCTGCGCGATTGCCCAGTGCGTACAGGCGATACGCCGGTTTGGTGAATGTGGCTCGGAGAAAACGTCCACCAAGGGTTCGGAGCTGATCGTTCAGCGACAGACCGCTCATGTATGCGTCAACGCAGAACAACTCGGTTTCGTCCGATGCGAGCCCATCGGCGGGGTCGGCCGGCGGCAACGCGATCTTTGTCGCGCCGACGGTTGTGGTGAAACGCCGATGCAGTGCATCGGCCAATCCTGCGAGTCGACCTTCCGACCACGCAGGCCCAAGTAGCGTCGCGCCTACAGGCAAACCGTCGGTGCCGAACCCGATCGGCACGGCGTATCCGGCGAGGTCGCACAGATTGATGAAATTCGTCAGTGCGCCGAGGCGGCGGTTCGGCCCAAGGGGATCGTCGGCCACCGCCTCGAGCGTCGGGCAGAATGGTGCGGTCGGCAGCAGCAGCGCATCGAATTCGGAGAACATGCGTTCCGCCAGGCGGCACACTTCGGCAAGACGGTGGAACGTAGCAAACGCATCGGTGGCCGAGCGCGACAAGCCGGATTCGAGGATTGTCCGTGTTACCGGAAACAGAATGTCGGGCCGTCTTTCCAGTACCGGCAACAGTACGGTTGCGCGCTCGGCGACCCAGGGACCGTCGTAGAGCAAACGCGCGATCTCCAGGAACGGGGCGACATCAATGATGCTCGCTCCGAGCGCGGCGCCGATCTGTTGGAATGTCGCGGCGATGTCAGGATCGCATAACGGTGCCACATTGCCCATCGCGATACGCGCGTGGGGTGGCGCAGGGCATCGGCGCAGGTGTGCGAAGGGCGACCGGCGCGAATACGGGTCGTCGTCGTCGTATCCTGTGATGACGCGTTGCACGCGCAGCGTCTCGTCGACCGAGCGGGCCAGCACGGAGACTGTGTCGACCGACCGGCATGCTGGCACCACACCGCAGGTCGAAACGCTGCCCAGTGTCGGCTTCAGCCCGACAATGTTGCCGAACGCGGCCGGGACGCGGCCAGAACCCGCTGTGTCTGTGCCGAGCGCAAAGGGAACAATCCCGGCCGCCACCGCGCACCCGGATCCGGACGACGACCCGCCAGGCACGCGTGATGCGTCGAACACGTTGCGCGGCACGCCGTACGGGCTGCGCGTGCCGACCAGCCCAGTGGCGAACTGATCCAGGTTGGTCTTCCCCAGCAGCAGTGCACCGGCATCCAGCAGGCGCTGCACCGCGGGTGCGGTGGACAGCGCGAAATAGGAAAAGCCAGGACAGGCAGCGGTTGTCGGCATTCCAGCTATGTCGATGTTATCCTTTATCGCGAACGGCACGCCCCAAAGCGGCCGGTCGCGCGTGCCTTCATTTTGCAGTTCACGAGCCCGCGCTACGACTGCGTCGTCGGGCACCCGCGCAATCCAGATCGCCGGATCGTTGTGCCGATGGTCCGCGGCGATGGCCGCTTCGGCGGCCTCGAGAGGTGTCACGCGGTGTTCCGCAGGTCGATGTGGCCGTTCGGATGCACGAGAGTCCACCCCGGCGCGCGATGGACGACATCACCCGCCGCCGGCGCTGTCCACAGAGGATACGGCATGGTAACGGTCTCAACCAACGTCATTCGTTTGCATCGCGCGGTCCGTCGATGATCAATCCGCTGCGAAGCTTGGTGGCGTTGCATGTCATGCTCATTTCGCGGGCAAGGAGCCTAGTGACGCGGCAACGTGCCGTGGGGAAACGCATTCGCGGCGCCGTGCATGCCGCTCTATGCAGGATACAGGCCAGACAGCGTGCAATCACCGAACCAGGTCATCTGTCGGGCGGCGCAAATGCGGCGCGATTCGCAGCGATGATCCCGGACCACGGCGGTTTCGGTAGGAGCTGCAAGACCGACTCGCACGGAATGCCTCCCGGCTGCCGTTACGCCGGGCTCCCTGCAATCCGCGCTGATGTATAGGACGACGTTCAGGACGGACGGTGACGCGACCGTTTCAACCTGAAAATCGGGTCGAGCGTGACACCGCACGCTCGACCTTCGAACGCGGCGTTGATGGACGGCAGCCGAGCTGAGCCAGCATCCGGCGCTTTGATTGGCCTCAGATTAACTAGCGTCCACCATTGATTTGGATCAACCGCAGACGTCCGCGCCTCCGTATCGTACGGGGCCTGTTGTGCTTGACCGCGGCAGGGTTCGTTTTCGCGAGCAGATTGCCGTGCAGAAACGACCCGCACAGTTCCACCCGTTCGGTCGCGACGCGGCAGAGTGGATGGGCGATGCGCATAAGGAACTGTCGGAGCCAGCGAGCCCACCGAAGTACTCCCCGGGACCGACATGTCATTCTGGATATTCAAGATGGCGATGCCAGAAGTCACGAAAGCTCTCTGGGGAGCCCCAGCGTTCCCGCGGAATCCTACTTGCCGCCGGGTAGCAATCGGAACCGAGCGAAACGCTTCGGCTGACATGGATCACGGCACGATCGCTCGTGCGGGTAAAGTTTCAACACTTGTAATTTTCCCGGTTGCGGGAGGAGGGAAATAGCAATGACCGAAACAACACGGGCGCGTAATGTGGTTGTGGCCGCCTACCTGGGGTGGATGCTCGATTCATTCGACTTCTTCGTGCTGATCTTCGTTCTGAGCGACGTCGCCCGGACATTCGGCGCCAGCCTGACCACAATGACACTCGCCATCACCCTTACTCTGGCCATGCGCCCGGTCGGCGCCTTCTTCTTTGGCCGGTTGGCTGATCGCTATGGGCGTCGGCCAGTGTTAATCTCCAATGTGCTCTGCTTCGCGGTCTTAGAGTTCTTCTCCGGTCTTGCACCGACGCTACTCAGTTTTATGGTTCTGCGTGCTCTATTCGGGATCGCCATGGGCGGGGAGTGGGGCATCGGTGCCTCGCTGGCGATGGAGTCGATCCCAGTGGGCTGGCGTGGCTGGGTCTCCGGCCTGCTGCAGGCGGGCTATCCGAGCGGCTACTTCCTGGCTGCGATTGTTTTCGGCATCTTCTTTCCGCTCGTTGGCTGGCGCGGCATGTTCATGATTGGTGGCTTGCCGGCGCTGCTCGTGATCTATCTTCGTACCAGCGTACCGGAAAGCCCGGACTGGCTGATGCGTAAATCCGAACCGCAACCGGGTATCGGCATGGTCTTGCGCAATCATCTCGGCCTTATGATCTGGGCCGTCGTGATGATGACTGCATTCAACTTCTTTAGCCACGGCACGCAGGATCTCTATCCGAGCGCCTTCCTCTCAGTGCAACACCAATTCTCGCACTCGACGATAACTACCATCGCACTTATCTATAATGCGGGCGCGATCCTGGGCGGCATCTTCTTCGGCGCGCTCTCGGAAAAGATTGGGCGCCGCGTCAGCATCG
>JASHVB010000413.1 GCA_030039695.1 Acetobacteraceae bacterium | reverse complement strand
TCGCACCGCGGCGGAGACCTGACCGCGGTCTGGGTCCCCGACCCGGCACACGAAGCCATTCGTGACCTGGTGCGGCAACGCACTATCGCAGTGCGCTCGCTGCGCCGGGCGTCGTTCTGATGATCGTGCCTCCTACCCTGCTCAGCGGTGGCGAAGATAAGAAAATGCCTGCGAAGAACAGGCAATGGCTATTCCATACCTGCAGCTTGAAATGGCGAACATGAGAGGCGGCTCGGCGGCTGAGATGCAGGAAATCTAGAATGAGTTACCGCCGACCCGGAGCGCCGGAGCGTCGCCGCTGAAGCGAATTACTGCTTCATGGTATGGATAGCTCCTGGATCAAGCCGAATACACGGTTCTAGCGCGACATCGTCGCGTACCAAGGCAGGCTCCCTTCGGCTCGTTCAACGTTGCAAGGACTCGACCATTGAAATAGCGCTTGACAAACTCAGCCCCATACAAGCGACAGCGGGACAACGATGCTACTGTCGACTTCGCTGTATCCTGTGCCGGCAGCACCCGGATCAGCCCGGGTCCCCGTCATGCTGCCCTAAAGCTCTGTCCGTTGATCCAGGCTCGAACCCTGGGGAGGACGCGGGTAAATCCGCAACGGGGACACGCCGCCTAGCTGGCAGTTCATTACTGCGCCTCTAGTATAATCCCAACGCTTCGAGCACACGCTGCCGCATTTCCCCGAACCGTGGGGCGGCACGATGTCGGGGATAAGGCAGGTCCACCTCGATTTCGGCGAGAACCCGCGCGGGCCGGTTGCTCATTACGAGCACCCGCCCTGCCAGACACAGCGCTTCCTCGACATCGTGCGTCACCAGGACGGCCGTGAATCCAGCCTGCTGCCACAGGCCAACGAGTTCGGCTTGCATGGCAATCCGTGTCAGGCTGTCGAGATTGGCTAGCGGCTCGTCCATAAGCAACACAGATGGATCGTTCACCAGAGCTCTTGCCAGTGCCGCACGTTGCGCCATACCGCCTGAAAGCTGATGTGGATAGGCGCCGTCGAAACCCATCAGACCGACTTGTCGGAGCGCAGCATCAATACGCCAGTTCTGTTCGCGTCGCAGGCCACGGGCTTGCAGGCCAAGGGCGACATTCTTTCGTACGGTGCGCCAGGGGTAGAGCGTCGGGTCCTGGAACACCAGAATACGGGACGGATGAGGCGCGTCGATCTGCCTCCCACCCATGGAGATGCGTCCCGAGCGCGGCCGGTCGAGCCCTGCAATGAGGCGCAGCAACGTGGATTTGCCACAGCCACTCGGTCCCAATATGGCCACGAACTCGCCACTCACAACCGCGAGGTCGAGCCCGTTGAGCACCGACAACCTCTGCCCGTGAAGCTCGAAGCTGTGGGACAGTCCGGTCACTTCGACGGATGATCCCTGACTGCCCGCTACCATCGCAGCAATCCTCTCTGCCAGCCCAGCACGCGATCCCGCAGCCTAAACAGCAGGGTCATGACGCCGCTACACATCAGCGCCATCAGGAACAGCGTGGCGTACATATTGGAATAAGCCGCCCAGCCCTGAGCCCAGGTGAGATACCACCCAAGCCCCGCCCTCACGCCCATCATCTCCGCGACAACCAGTACCGAGAATGACGCGCCGAGACCCATGAACAGACCGACAAATACCGAAGGCAGGGCCGCCGGGATGGCGACCCTAAGAATGAGAAACCGCGGACCGGCACCGAGGTTACGTGCCACATCGTAGTAAGCGGCGTTGACACTGGCGATGCCGGACCACGTCAGAATTGTGACCGGGAATCCAGTTGCCAGCGCAATCAGGAAGACTGCGGCACTCCAGCTCGATGGGAACACGAAGAACGCCATCGGCAGCCACGCGACCGCCGGCACCGGACCGACAAAGCGAAGCAGGGGGTGCATCCAGTAGCTAGCGGCCCGCGACCAACCGATCGCCACGCCACACAGGAACCCGAGCACCGCGCCCGTCGCGTAGCCGGTGACAAGGAGTGCCAGCGAATGCAGCGTACAGTCGGTGAGACGTTGCCAGTCGTCGATATAGACCCCAATCACCGATTGCGGTGACACGAAGAACGGACGTGGCAGCAGATCGAACTTCGCGGTGACCAACTCCCAGCCCGCCAGGAGCAACGCGAGAGCGATGGACCATGGACCCGCTCGAGACAGCCGTGTGAGATCGACAGAACCGCTGGCGACGCTGGCGACGAGCGATGCAACACCGATGGCTGCCATTCCTGAGGCGAGAATGGCGGTCGGTCCTATGTGACCAGCATCCGGCCATCGGAGGGTCAGTCCGGCGGCGGCAAGCCAGATGACCGAAGCCAGTGCGCCGGCGCGCCAGATGCGGCGGAAGACCGGGCCTCCGCTGCCAGCGGGGGCCCGATCAAGCGTTGTTTCGACGATGTCAAGGGTCGGCACGGTCAGGCGGCGAATATGTCGACGCAGACCTGATTGGCGAAAGCGGTCGGGTCGGTGCTGGACTGCAGCACCTTGGCCTGCTTCAGGTCCTGGGCGAACGCGATGACTTCCTGTTTCAGCGCGCCATCAACCGGGTGGTGATTGTGCGTCTCGGTGTGCAGCATCGCCGCGAACTGTTGGGCTGACGCGACGTGGTTGATTTTGGCAAGAATCTCGGCAGCGGCATCAGGATTGGCCGCGACGAATCCCTGCGCCTCCATGATCGCGGCGGTGATCGCGGCTGCCACGCGACGCTCGTCGCGAACCAGCTTGCCACTTATGCCGAGCAGACAGCAGGCACGGTGAGCGAACTCATCGGCAAGGTTGTTGGTGACTTCCACGAGATGGTCCCTATCACGCAGAATCGAGGCCATCGGATCCACCGACGAGAAAGCCTGGATTTCGCCCTTCTGCAGCGCCACGCCCAGCAGGTCCGGTGGGTAGACCCGCCAGTCGATATCATCCAGATCAACCCCGTGCTTTGCCGCGAGCACCGACATGAAGACCTTATCCGGGCTTCCCATGTTGAACGTGCCGACCGTCTTGCCCTTCAGGTCGGCAATGGTCTTGATGCCCGACCCGGGCGTGGTGAGGAGACGGATGCAGCCGCCGTGGACCGCCGCCACGAGTTTCACGTCGAACCCTTGTTCGAGGGGCTTCAGCCACTGCCACGCCATCCCGGCTCCGGCTTCCGCCTTGCCGGTCGCCAGGGCTTCCAGCAGTTCAGTCGCCGCCCCGGTAAAGCCGACAAGCTCGACCTTGAGGTTGCGCTTGGCAAAGAAGCCGAGATGTTCGGCGACCGGCAAACCCAGTTGGCAGAGCCCGGTGGCGCCCCAGAGGATCTTGACTTCTCGCGGCGAACTGCCCGGGGCTACCGCATCGGGATAGTCCGCGACGTGGCAGATCGGCGGATGGCTCAGCAACGCATCGAACTGCGACGACGGGCCTGTCCGCCATGCCGCCATAGCGCCAAATGGAACGCTGAGGCCGGACGCCGCGGAGAACCGAAGGAACCGACGGCGGCTCGTGGTCCCGGATGGTTTAGCGAATTTAGCCATGTGGGGCCTTTCATGTGTCTGTTGGCAGGGCCCTGCGGTCTGGCCCCGCTCCTGGTAATTCTGAGCCTCAGGGGCGCGCTTCCAGCACCATGTTGAACGGTGTCGCGGTTGCCTTACGCACCTTGCTGAAACCACCTTGTTTGATGGCTGACGAGAGCTTGGCGAAGCCCGCCTGCGCTCCGAACGCTGCTCCGACCGGCTGATCGAGCGACGTTGGGATGCAGATCATCGTCGAGCCGGCGTAAAACATCCGGCTGACAGGGTTGAGATTGTCCTCTAGGCGATCGCCGGCCGCGGGCTCGACAATCATCCAGCTCCCATCGGGCTTCAAACTCTCTCGCACATGGCGCGCGGTGCCGACTGGGTCGCCCATGTCATGCAGACAGTCGAAGCACGTCACGAGATCCAAATCTTTGCCCGGAAAATCGTTTGCCATCGCGACTTCGAACCTTGTGTTCGCCGTCGTCTCGTGCTGCTCGGCATGAACCCGCGCTTGCTCAACCGACGCGGGATGAAAATCGTAGCCGACGAACGTCGATTTCGGGAACGCCTTCGCCATGATGATGGTGGAAAAGCCGTGACCGCAGCCAACGTCGGCCACTTTCGCGCCGCTTTCGAGTTTTGCAGCGACGCCGTCCAGCGCCGGCAGCCAGGACGCGACAAGATTGTTATGGTAACCGGGTCGGAAGAAGCGGCCAACTGTGCAGAACAGGCACGGCGCCTGGTCGCCCCACCCGACACCTTTGCCTGACCGAAACGCGGCCTCAACTTTCGGCTGGTTTTCCACCAGCGCCACCGCGAGATCGAATGCCCCTTGCAGATAGACGGGGCTGTCTACATCTGCGAACACCATCGACTGTTCGGGCGGCAAGGTGAACTTGCCAGAGGCGGCCTCGTATTCGAGGTAGCCGGACGCAGCCTGGTGGGACAGCCATTCGCGCGCGTAGCGTTCGGCGACTGTCGTCTTGGCCGCCAGTTCGCCGGCGGTCATCGGCCCATGTTCATTGAAGGCCTTGTACAGGCCGAGCTTGTCGCCCATGCGCACCATCGGCACGCTGAACGCGCCGCCGAGATCGCCTAAAATCCTGCCGATGAGCGCGTTCAGCCTCGTTTCGTCGACCATCGCGATGTTTCCTCTCCAAATCCGGTCATGTCTCAAGACCCGTCAGCCGTTCGAGGCCTGACATTTGCTGCCTGTTTAGTGGTACATGAGTCTTTGCCATGGTGGTTCACTGCTACGTTGACTTAGGCCGATCTCGGTAAGCCTGCTGCCGCCTGGCGAGGATCTGCCGGGTGGGCGGCGCGTAGACGGCCAGACCGCGCTGATGACCTCGGCCGAGAGTGACGTTGTCCTGCGACGGCCTCCGCCTGGGCGAGTGGGAAAAATCATCGATCCGCTCAGACAACGGTTCTGGTGGCAATTGTGAGACCGTCTTCTCGGCTACCAGCGAGAGTTCGATTTTCTGAGGCGGGGCGGCCGATGCTAATAGCAACGCTCCCGATAGGACGGCCGCCGGTATCACAACCGGACTCCTGGAAACGAATGTGAACTGCGTCATCGGTGCCCCTCCGTGGTCGCCGCCACAGCGGGCGTCATCCAGCACGAGCGATGTTGCCGCGATAGACGCGGGCTCGCTATTCGGTTTCCGCCTGAATATTCAATTCTCGCCGAAATCGAATTACGGTATGGTAGCGCACCGATGGGCGGAGCATCTCGATGAGATCCAACTACGACCCTGTCGCCAATCACGACGGCGGCAAGATTTCGGGAGCCCTGCCGGCCGATTTGGTGCGCGCTCTAGATTGGCTCGGGCGCCATTTATCGGAGCCGGTCCAACTCGAGCGCCTTGCCGATATTGCCGGTGTCCGGCCCCGGACCCTTGAGACCCATTTCAGGATGTTTTTGGGTACCACGCCGCTCGGCTGGGCGCGTCGGATGAGGCTCACCCGTGCGCGTCAGCAATTGCTTCAAGCTGGCGCGCAGACGACCGTCACGGACGTTGCCCTTGCCAACGGCTTCAGCCAACTCGGCCGATTCGCCGGGGAGTACCGCGGGACCTTTGGAGAACTTCCATCGGCGACGATCCGACGGACGAGCAGTTCATCGTCGAAGTATTCCGATCGAGACGTCGACGAAGCAATTCGGCTCACGTTCAGCGCTTTGCCGCTCGCTTTCGCCGTTCAACGTTCCCAATGCGACGCCTGTATCGACGGCCTCTTTCGTCCGCAAGAACTGGCTCCCAACTACGGATTGCCTAAGGCGGCCGCCGCCTGGTGTTGGGCACAGCGCGCAGCGCACAGTTTTGGCTCGGCCCCGGCTGCCGACCAAAACCGGGCCGAGCTGCTAGCGGAAGAGGCATATCGGCTCGCGCCCGACGATGCCCTGACACTGGCGCTCAGTAGCGGCGCGCTTGTACTGCTGCATCGGCTGGACGAGGCGGACCGGCGGCTCGAGCGAGCGCTGACGCTGGACCCTTTGCTGGCATATGGCTGGGTTCGTCGCGGATGGATGTCGGCTTACCTTGGTGACGGCGACAATGCTATCCGCGAACTCACGACCGCGCTTCATTTGATGCCGTTCGAACCGCTCCGGCACATTACGTTCATCGGGATGGGCTGCGCTCACTTTGCCGCGGAGCGATACGACCAGGCGGCCCGCTGGATCGAGAGTGCCGTGGAGGCCTACCCGGAATCTTATTGGGCACAACGGGTTGCAGTGGCAGCGGTGGCGTTGACCGGAGCGCGTGCGGAAGCCCGCCGGATGGGTCGGCGGCTGGTGCGGAAAGAACCACTTCTGACGATCTCGGGCGCAAGGCAGGCATGGCCTTTTACGCCGCGGTTCATGTCCTGCCTCGGAGACGGGCTGGCGATCGCCGGGTTACCTCAGGCATAGTAAGACTTTGAACCTTGATCCAATGACCGCTATCGGTCGCGCGGTCTTACCGCAGGGCCCCGGGGGAGGCACCGGACGTGCCAGATGACCCGCCATGCTATCGGTCAAAAACCCTCGTGCAGCCGTACCTGAAGTGGGCCCGTCCATGAGGCGGCACGGCCGGATAGCCGGCGGGGCGCCGGGCGATAAAGGCGCGCCGCGCGGGTAGGCGACGGCGCGCTGGAGGGGGTTGTCGTGCCGCGGGAGGTCCACGCGGCACTGGGATGATAGCGCATCGGACCGACCTGCCACCAACAGAAAAAAGGCGCGCCGCCGACCAGGGAAGGCAGCAGCGCGCCAGAGTGATGCTTAAGAGTTTGCCGCGAAAGAAGGTGGCTGCGGCGTCGGCAGGATAGCATGCAGGACTGAGACCGACGGCAATAGAAAAGGCGCACCCGAGGGGATCGGTCACGCCAAAGAGGTAGGGCCTCGGGGTTTGGCAGACGAGAGGCCCTGAGCGTTGCCTGCTACCTACAGCCGGAACATCTCTAGAATGTTTCCTGCCTCTTACGGTTTTTGACCGGCATCGATCACTGCGGCTCAGACTGTCCGCGGTGCTTGTCACGCTAACCCCAAATCGTTTTGCGCTATTGACTGGCGGACGCCGCACGGCGCTGCCGCGCCATCGGACCCTGCGGGGTGTGCTCGATTGGAGCTGTGAGCTTCTGCCCGAAGCGGAACAACGTTTGCGGTGTCATCTGGCCGTATTCTCCGGTGGCTTTACAAAGCGCGGTGCAATGGTTGCTGCACCACCGGATGAACGCCCAGCAGCAAGTGCGCTGGACGCCACGCGGTGCGCATTTGATGCTCAAGGTTCGCTGCGCAGTGATGAACGGCACCCTCGAACACGATCATGCCCTCGCCGAACTGCCGGTTCGTCGTCCCTTTGGGCGCGCGGTATGACCCCCAGGTTTGAGACGGTCTCCGCGACGGATACATGATCGTCCGGAGTTCGCCAGCCGTTGCCGGCCCCGACGCGACATGTTGCCGGATTGACCCTCAGGCGATCCCGGTCGGAGATCAGCCAGCAGACCCATGCCGTCGCCCAGCAGGACGGGCATGCGCCAATGACGGGGAGCCAATTTTATAGTCAACAAGTCGGTAGACTCTCTGCAGGAGTGAGGAAATATTTGACCTCGCCCGACGGTTCAGCATAGCGTTATGACACTTGTCGCCTCGGACCACGGAACGGCAATTGCCGTACCGGGGGTGGCGTATTCCCTCTATAAATCAACGGAGCGCGGAAGCAGGAAAAAGCCGCGCGCAACCGAGCCAAGCACGTACGACAGACAAGTAAACGCAATAATCAATCCGGGAGACTTCGCATGTCCGTCGCCGCTGCTAACAATGCCGCCATTCCGTGGTGGAAAGAGCCGACCAAAGATCAGTGGCTGGCCTGGTGGGCCGCCTGGCTGGGTTGGACGCTGGATGCGTTCGACTTCACCATCTTCCTGCTGATCATGGTGCCGATCGCAAAGGAATTTAACGTCCCGCTGACCGCGGTGACAGCAGTGTTCACCATCACTCTCTGGATGAGATTGGTCGGCGCCACGGCGTCGGGCTGGCTGGCAGACCGGGTGGGACGCAAGCTTCCCCTGATGATCTCCATCCTTTGGTACTCGATCTGCAACTTCATCGCCGGATTCTCGCCCAGCTTCGGCTTCCTGTTCTTATTCCGCGCTCTGCTCGGCATCGGCATGGGCGCCGAGTGGCCGGCCGGCGCATCGCTTGCAATGGAATCGTGGCCAATCCGTTCTCGTGGGTTCATGAGCGGCGTGCTGCAGGGATCCTGGGGCATCGGTTTCGCACTCTCTGCGCTGATGTACGCCCTGCTGAACGACTATATCGGCTGGCGTGGCCTGCTATGGATTGGCGTCCTGCCGGCATTGGCCGTCGTGTGGGTGCGCAAATATGTCAAAGAGCCGCCGGTCTGGCTGGAGAACCGTAGGAAGCAGCGTGAGCAGGCGCGCGAGGTACGCGCGCCGCTGATCGCGATCTTCAAGCCGCAGTTCCTCGGCAACACGCTGCTAGCGTGCTGGTGGATGGCGAGCTGCTTCATCACCTACTACGCCATCTGGGCGCTGTTCGCGACGCACCTGCAGAAGGACCTGGGACTGGGCTCCCTGATGGTCGGCCTGCCGCTGGTGGTGGCCAACCTGCTAGGGTTCGGAGCCATGAGCTTCTGGGGCTGGGTGGGTGACGTTCTCGGCCGCAGGTGGTCGATGATGATC
>JASHVB010000412.1 GCA_030039695.1 Acetobacteraceae bacterium | reverse complement strand
GGCCGCCCGGTAGGCCGAACGCCTTTTCGGTGTCGATATTCACGTTCAGGCCCAGCGCGACGGTGCCGCTGGTCAAGCCCGGCTCGGCGCCGCCGGACATCAGCCAGTTGCCGTTGCCGACCAGAATGCCGCCGATGGTCACGCCGGAATTGGGGCCGAACCCGAGCGCACGCCCCAGAAGACCATTCCCCAGGAAGCTGCTCGACGCCCGCGGGTTGGCGGCGAATCCGAGGTTCACCTGCGACGCCTCGTCGGTCGCCGGATCGGCGGCGAATCCAAGGCCCACCTGCGACGCGTCGTCGGTCGCCGGGTCGGCGGCCAGTGCAATGCCGCGCGGAAGCAGCACGATCACCAGAGCGGCAAGTGCGACACGTCGCAATAATGCGTACAGACAGGTGATATGGCCGCAGGCGAGCATGGCAGTCCCCCGCTTCATCACGCCAGCACTCACGGTGTTGTCTTAGGGAGGCAGGTCTTCCTGCGACGCATTCCAGCGTTGGTTCTGTTCAACGTATTTGTGAATCAGGCGCTGGGCTTTCGGAGTGCGCACCAACACGTCGAACGAGTGGTCTTCCAGCTTGAGCGCGTCTTCGAAAGGCATGGTGTAGGACGCATTCATCACCTGTTTGATGAGTGCGAGTCCTGTCGGAGACAGAGCCGCGAGCCTCCGAGCCACCTGCATCGCCTCGCTCATCAGCTGATCCGGCGGCACCGCCTTCATCGCGATGCCATAACGCACCGCCGTCTGAGCATCGATATCCCGCCCCAGCATGATGATCTGCTTCGCGCGCGCGATCCCGATCAACCGCGGCAGACGCACCGTGCCACCCGCGCCGGGCAGGACTCCCAGGGTGATCTCCGCCAATCCGAGCTCGCCTGGATCGGTGATGATGCGGAAGTCACACGCCAAAGCGAGCTCGACACCGCCGCCCTGGGCGCGATCGTTGATCGCCGCAATGGTCGGCTTCGGGAGCGTCTCAAGCTCCAGATAAGTTTGGTCGGTGGCATTGATCGCATACTGGGGTGGCGGTAGGGCACCGTTCTTCATGGGGGGCACTTTGATCATTTCGCTCGTGTCGTAATGCTGGATGAAGTACCCGGGCACACCTCCGGTGAAGATGACCACGCGCGTCGCTGCGTCGGCGCCCACCCGATGCACCAGATCACGGATTTCCGACGCCATTGGGGCGGTCAGCAGGTTGGTTGGCGGATTGTAGAAGCGCACGACCAGGACGGCGCCATGTCGCTCGACCCGTAGGTACTTGTATCCCGCCATGGCATCGTCGAGCGGTGACGCCGCGGCGGCCTGTGCCCACACCATCACCCAAATAGTCAGAGCCAGTGCAATCGCGCGAGTCGGAGCCGTCATTTGCGTCCTCTCCATCGACAGATGCAGGCGAGCGCACGTCACGGGCTGGGCGGACCGCCGGACTGGTCGGCGGGCGCCACTTGCGTCGTCGACGGCGGGGTCAGCAGCACCTTCAGGTGCTGGGCAATCAGCCGGACGTCCGCATCACTCAGCAGGCCCGGATAGAGCCGCGGCATCGGCGGCGGCACATAAGCGAGGAAGGCCTTCAGCGCTTCGGGATTGCCGGCAAGCTGCGTCTGTCGCTCCAGGCTCGGATAGACGGAGCCTTGCCCATTCATGCCGTGGCAATCCGCACAGACGCCGAGATATTCGAATTTAGCTTGCTCGGGCGGCGTGTTTCCCGGACGCGCCACGGGCGCCAGGCGCACGATTTTTGGCGTGTCGCTGCCGTGCAGACCAAAGATGCTCACACGCAAAGGCCCCGCCACGCCAGCCGTGTTCAGCGCCACGCCACCCACGACCGCAGCGATGTATTGCGTGCCGTCTACCGCATAGCTGATCAACCCGTTGTTGAGTGCTCCCCTGGCATCGACACGGTCGAGCACCGCGCCCGTCCTGGCGTCGAGAGCGAGGAGGTCGCCTCGCACATCACCGCCGAACAGCAAGCCGCTCTTGGTCGGCACGAGTCCCGCGATAACCGGCGCGGCGGCATGATACTGCCACAGAATATCGCCGCTCTCGCCGTCGATCGCGGTGATCTGGCCCCGTGGCGGCACGCTGAAGTTCCAGACCGGCGTGCCGATCAGGCGCTTCGGGTCTTTTGGATCGGGATATTGGAGATAGTACCAGCACCAATCCACCATGGGGGTGTAGAGTGCGCCGGTGTCCGGGTCGTACGCAGCACCGTTCCACTGTGCCCCGCCCAACGTGCCTGGACAGACCAGGACGGGGGTGGTGCCGAAACGTCCGTCGTTCGCCCGCGTGGTGCCCGGCGTTCGGAAAACAAGCTCCTTGGAGTCGCGGTTGATCCCCAGCACCGTGCCGTCTTTGCCCGCGATCGCCAGCATGTTCTTGCCGCTTCGGCTGTGGTACAGAGTGGGGGCCGTGCTGAGATCCCAGTCATGCTGGTCGTTTGGCACCCCTTGATGATACCAATTCATCTCGCCGGTGTTGGCGTTCAGCGAAACGACCGAATCGGTATAGAGATTGGCGCCCGGTCGATCCGAAATAACGTAGTCAGGGTACGGATTGGCGACCGGCGCG
The DNA here is from genome assembly GCA_030039695.1 of Acetobacteraceae bacterium. The sequence continues at coordinate 42 of JASHVB010000412.1, read as the reverse complement.
AACACCTCGCCCGTCATCGGATCGAGCGAGTAGCTGGTCCAG
>JASHVB010000411.1 GCA_030039695.1 Acetobacteraceae bacterium | reverse complement strand
GGACAGCAGTGTCCGGAAGTGCGTGGGCCGATCCAGCGATGGGCCGGCCGTTTCCATTGGTGACGAGAGGCGCCGGCGCGGTGATGGCGTCGAACGTCCAGGAAGGAAAACCACAGGGCGACGCGCGATCAGGCGCCGCCCTCAGCAGGTGATCGACACCGTGTTCGGAGGTCTCTGCCTCGTGCACTCCGGTATGAACACTCTCGATTTGGCGCCGATCGCCAGCCCCGGTCCCTGCGGCTTCGCAGGTCAGGCTTGGGGCCGATGCACCACATCGGCCGGCCGTCACAATTCTGAAGAGCTTCCTGCCGCCAGCAACGTGCTTAAACCATGCCACCGCCTGGAACCGATTAATGAGGGTCGATCGGGCGATCGATACGGAACTGCGTGCTGAGATTGAAAATACAACCCCGTGCGAGGTGTCAGCCGCCGAAACGGTGGTCGGTATCGGTGGTTGCGTCGTGAAGGGCATCAACAGAAAGCGCAAAACGAGACCTGGATCGTTCCTGGGCGGATCGATGTTCCCGGACAAAACGGCGAAGCGCTTTCGGTCGTCCGGTATCTGGATGCCTCGCGAAGGAGCGGGTCAGAGCCGTTATGCGACGTTGTGGCCGCACACCCGACGGGGCCAGGCCAGAAACCGCAACCGCAGGACAGAACACGCAAGAAAATGCCGCGTACCAGCATCACGCTGGTAGACGGATGGAAGGTCCTGTTGCAGAAATATATAGCGCTTCCGCTACGGAAGTCCTGGTTTCAACAAGCGTCCGTTTAGGGGGTGAGGTGGTGCTCAATGCTGTGCGCTTCTATTGCCGCTCTGGCATCAGCCACCCGGTCTCCAACAGATGATGGCCGGGCGCGACGTATCGGTTGATTACTCGGCGATCGACAAACGGACCCAGAGGTACGCGCCCGACATCGGGAAGCGACTGCGGCACTGGCGCCGGCCGCGTTCCGAAAGACGGTAGGTCGATGAGGCTTGCGTGAAGGTTGGCGGCAGGGCGTCGTATTCTTATCGAGGGAAAGCGGTGCTCCGCGACCCTGTCGGGGCGGGGTGGTCAGCGAACCTGCTCGGGCGGTCAATGCCACGGCATGAGTTCGTCGATGCGGAGGTTGCGACCAACCGTCGACAACGCGGTCAGCACGTGGGTGAGGTAGCGCTTCGGATTGACCAGACTCAACTTGCAGGTCTCGATGAGCGACACCACGCGGGCCCAACCAGCGCCCCGTCATCACTGCTCCAAAGAGACTGTTCGTCCTTGATAGTTTTACAGGCCTCCCTTGAGTCGGCTATCAAGTCGAGGCAGCACAAGCGTTGTCATTGCTGAACACATGAACCTCAGGCAGCTCGGCTACTTCGTAGCGGTCGTCGACTTAGGCAGTTTCTCGCGTGCTGCCAAGCGCGCGAATGTCGCGCAACCCGCGTTGAGCGAGCAGATCGCCGGCTTGGAGGACGAGCTTGGGATTCGTCTGTTGATCCGTAGTCAGCGCGGCATCGAGGCGACGGCGGCCGGATTGATGCTCTATGGCCGGGCCCGATCGGTCCTGACTGCAATCGACAATATACGCCATGAGCTAACAAGCGACAGCGAACCCGCTGGGGAAGTGATCATTGGACTGCCCTCGGCTTTAGGAGCCATGCTGGCCTCACCCATCGTCTCGGGGGTTGTCCAGCGACATCCGAAATTGCGGGTTCGGATTGTTGAGGCGCCGAGCCACCTCCACCGGCAAAGCCTGCGTCATGGTGACCTGGATTTGGCGCTCGTCTTCGATGATGAAGTGCTGCCGCCCCTCGAACGCCGCCCGCTCTACACGCAGCAGCTCTTTCTGGTTGACCAACGTGACGGCCGGCGAGAGTCCTCCGGGCTGGCATCACTCGCCGACCTGGCCGGCGCGACACTTCAGCTTGGCAATGGCGGGGGAGGATCAGCATGAAAGCCGAGACCTTCTTAACAAGTGGGCGGCCGTCCCCGCAGCAGTTCGACACCGGGACGGACTCGTTCGACGGTATCTTCGACGTGTTACCCATCATCCACCGCTCAGTAGCTTTCAGGTGCAGAGTCAGAGCTAGAAGATGGGTGGGTGTACGCGACCCCCGGGCGCCGGCCAAGGGTGTTGAACGCAACATCACGCATCTCCGTCGCAAACAGGCGCGCGAGCACCACACGGTGAGAGTCCGGAACAGGTTCCTACGCCTGCTTGCAGCGTTGCTCTTTGCCATCTGTTTTTCAACCGTCGGGGGACGGAATGCAAGCGCCGATGACCTTGCTACGATCAAGCAACGCGGCACGCTGCGCGTCGGTGTGAAGATCGACTACCCACCATTTGGATTCCGCTCGCCGTCCGGCGAAATCGTGGGCATCGAGCCCGACTTGGCCGCGAAGGTGGCCAGAAGGCTTGGCGTGAAGCTGGAACTTGTACCAGTGACTGCGACGAACCGCATCCAGCTTCTGGAGCACAGCAAGATCGACCTGATCATTGCCACCATGAACAACACGATGGTGCGCCGGTGGGCAGTCAAAATGGTGAAGCCCTATTACTACGCCGCCGGGTATAACATCATGGTACCGAAATCGATGAATCTGACATCGTGGGCCGAACTGAAAGGCAAGACGGTGTGTGGTACTCAAGGCGCTTACTACAACTATGAGGCGGCGGCGGATTTGGGGCTTCATGTCACTGCCTTTGCTGGACCCGCCGAAGCGCTCGCAGCGTTAAAGCAGGGACGTTGCGTGGGGTTCCTTTTTGATGATGTTGCGATTGAGGGCCGCATGTTGGAGCAAGATTGGAGCGATTACGACATGCCGCTAAAATCTCGGGAGGTGCAGCCCTGGAGTATTGCCGTGCGCAAGGATCAGCCGGAGTGGGCTGCGTATATGTCCACGATGGTCAAAAAGTGGGAGAAGGACGGTATGATCATGAACCTTGAGACCAAGTACCATTTCACACGTTCGAGGTTCGCCGAGGATGCGCACGAGAAGACGTCCAGGTCTTCCGGCAATTAGACGCCCGTTTGATGTTTCAGGTCGCGTCGCCCACTACCCCGCTCGGCCAGCGACGCCTCCGAGGCTGCCAGCGTCCGCGCCCGCTGCCAGGCCACCAATGCGACGCGGTATCATCACGGTCCGAAGCCTTGCCCGACAGTCGAGGCAGCGTTCTGCGCTGCGTCCCAAATGAGCCAGTCTTTACAAGCTGATCTCGTCGTCGAGACCGGAGTCAGTCGAGGGGCTGGAGGATCCTTCGTCGTAGGTGTCCCGAACGTTCGAGCCGTCCAGCATGATGAGCTTTCCGTTGATTGGTTGTAGAACGACCGCCGCGATGATGCGCTTCTCGTTGCGTTGGTCGCGGCTGGAGAGCCTCCTTCTGTCGATCCAGAAGGAGGTCCATTGGCAGATCATGACGCTGGAAGCTTCGATGACCGGGGGCCTCCGGGTCGACTCGAAGGCCTCGCGCAGCAGCAGGCACACGTCGCCGGCCAGCTTGCGGACCAGCAGTTCCCGGATTTTGCGCGCGCCCCCAATGCGGCTTCTCGCGCTCTCAAGTCGGAGACTTGATTGGGCACGCTGCCTACGCCGCCGTCCGCCACAAGCGTCTGTGCTGCAGCCGGGACTTCGATCCCATGATCGGACCTCGCCTTCGGGCGATCTATGGTGCGGCGCGTGCAGCTTGAATAACATCGCGAGGTGCTCGCGAATGCTGCGCACTGAACTTCGTCCCGCTTCAGAGAGGCGGTCCAATGGCCGACATCATCCACTTCGTCCTCGCAAACTATCCGCTCACCTTCTTCGTTATCGGCCTCATCTTCTCGGCAATCGCCATTATCCGTGCATCCCCGCCGCGACCGGCCGCCCTTGTTGCGGAAAAGCTCCTCTCGTGGTTCGTCTTCTGGACCATCGGCGTCGGCTTTTTTTACAACTTCATCATGCATGGCCTGTTCGGCCGCATGTCCGCCGCGTTCATTGGCTGGG
>JASHVB010000410.1 GCA_030039695.1 Acetobacteraceae bacterium | reverse complement strand
GACCGATGCCAGCAACTGCCTGAACGTGCCGGCCGAGGCGCTGATGATGGAAGCGCCGATCCGCGTTCATCGCACCGCACTGGCGATCGACTCCGGCGGGCCAGGCCAGTTTCGCGGCGGACTTGGAGGCATCTATGAATACGAGATTCTGGACGGAGAGGCGATCGTTACTTACCGCGGCGAGCGGCATTTCTGCGCGGCCGCCGGCGAGCAATCCGGTCTGGCCGGCGGACGCGCCCGGGCAGTGATACGGCGCGCCAACGGGAACGAGGAGATCGTGCCCTCCAAGATCGTTGTCCGCCTGCGCCCTGGCGACCGGCTGATCGTCGAGACCGCTGGAGGCGGCGGCTTTGGGGATCCAAGGCAACGCGATCCGGCACGGATTCGGGATGACTTGTGGAACGGCAAAGTACTGCTGGGAGCTGCGCGTGATACCTACGGCTATACTGGCAACGCCTGAGACGCGGACAGCGCCAAGTGCGGCAACAGTGCGACAGCCACCTCATTCGGGAAAACTGCACCAAGCAAGCCTCCGAGCGGCAGATCCCAATCCTTATTCGCCGCGCCACGCTAGCCTCAGCCGGGCCCAACGACCAAGCGAACGTCGAGCTGCCATCGCTTCCGTCAATCGGCGCAACTGTGCGGAGGCAGCTTCGCGTGTGATCTGCTCAGCTCGGTCCTCAGCGCGAGGGGTCTCCTTCGCCTTTCGCAACGCCTCCGCCGTCTGTCTGGCCTGCTCGGCTTGCTGCCGAGCCTCGTTTACAGCACGTTCCGCCGCCAGTCGGCCTTGCCGCTCTTCGTCGCGCTCAAGCTCAGCCTGGCGACGGCTCGACTGCGCCGTCCCGATTTCGGCCCGCAGTCGAATGAGCTCCTCCTGAAGTGCATTAACGCTCCCGGGCCGTCCCTCGCATCCTATCGTTGCCGCCGAGCTGGATTTGATCAACGCGGCTGTAACCGCTGGATCACTCGATGCGCCGCCCTCCGCCCAGCGCCGCGGGACAAGAACCCGGGTTCGACCGTCGTCGCACGGCTGCCGCTCCCATCGTCGCTGCCGAATGAGCCGATTGGCTGAGCCAACGCTGATTCTGCGCGCTGCGGCCAATTCCGCCTTTGTCATCCACACGCCGTTGGTCATACGGGTATAGCCGCTCTCAAGCCTCGCTGTTGCTGATACGCCCACCCTTGGGCTCAGTTTGGCTCACCCCTAGCGAGTCGCGGCAGCGACACTCCGGTGCCGCACCATCACGTACAGGTGTGCAAGGCGCGAAAGCCCCGGCCCGGCGCCCTGTTCATCCGCGGTGGGGGCGTCGGCCTACCTGCCGCTAACACCGGCCATCAAGGCAAATCACCCGACCAACGTCCTGTTTGTAGCGCTACGCTTCCAATCGCGGCGAGCGGAACCAGCTCGAAATAGAGACGGTTCCGCTCGCTCGCATCACGCGTGGAACACGAAGGTCCGCAGCTCAATGCTCTCCCGGGGTAGTATGTCGTCCCCCGCGGTGGGATCCACGAATGCCGTGTGCGGTGCGAAGCGCGCGCGGCCATCCTTCGCTGAATCGTAGCACTTCAGCAGGAGTATCTCGTCGGAGCGCATCTCCGGAACGTAGAACCAGCGGTGTTGGGGCCGGTAGCGCACGGAGTAGGTTTCACCCACGCGGTCGCGGTACACCAGGTCGGAGGGAATTAGATCATCCGCCGCAACAGAACCGGCGGCGCACACCGCGAGCGGTGCATCGCGCAGCGGTCCGCGGATCGGACGCCAAATATTGATTACCTGGGCCCGTCCGCGCAGCAGCTGCTCAGCCTGGTCTCCGAGGAAATCCCGGATGCGTTGTGGGCCGGAGGTGTCCGTATGGTCCACATGGACCCGCCCCACGGGTTGCCGCGGCGCGCCCGCGGCGCGGTCCGCCACGCCGGCCACACGGCGACGAACGGTGTGATCGAACACGAACACATGACTGGCGCCCAAAACCTGCTGCAACAGATGTTCCGCCTCCGGGTAGTAGACTCGCCGGACCTCATCATCGTCGTAAAAGTCCCGTACCGCGGTCAGGTGCGGCAGCACCGCAAATCCCTCGCGGTCCAGCTCGAAGTCCGAAACGATTGGCCGAACATCATGGATTGGCATAATGTGGGGTTCGGAGACGATGTTCGTGACCGGTATGCCGGACGGCGCCTCGTAGGCGAGGGTACGCGGGCGTTCCCTCATGGGCGCAATGTAGTTGAGTGCCCCTTCGACCTGGGGCAAGGCGTCGTAGCTTTGCATGATAGTTCCTCTGTATCGGCGTCCAGTCAGCGGCGCCGCGGCTCGCGCCAGAAAGGTTGCGAAATTTCCCAGGCAATATCGGCCGGCGTCGCGCCGATATCGCGCATGTCACGGTAGCTTAGCTGCTGCAGTGCCTGCCGGTCCCGCATGCGCCGGCCCCACAGGCGAAGCGTACCAGTGATTCGCTGGACCAGGCCCATCCCTCGACCGGGAGCATGGTTCAACTTTGCCGACGGATGAACGAATCTAGGCCGCCCATAGGCGATGGTGCTCATTGCGACCCCTCATTTCTGTTTTCGATGCACCTGAAGTTGGCCCCCGCCGGGGTGCATGACAAACGACGAATTGTCCTGCTTCACATGACTCAAACTCATGGTTAGCTTGTCGACATGGCCACCCTGCCATCGCTCAGTGGGCTCCGAGCTTTTGAGGCTGCCGCACGGCATCTCAGCTTCACCGCAGCGGCCGAGGAGTTGCACGTCACGCAGACTGCGATCAGCCACCAGATCCGCCGCCTCGAGGAGCAGTTGGGGCGCCGCTTGTTTGAGCGTCGCAACCGTTCGCTGGCGCTGACACGCGATGCCGAAACCTATCTGCCCGCGGTGCGGGCCGCGTTCGAGGACCTGCGCCAGGCGACCGCTCGGCTGCAGCGGTCTGGACACGACGACGTGCTGATCGTCAGCACCACCGCATCGCTTGCCGCGAAATGGCTGATCACGCGCGTGGCCGCATTCCAGGACGCCCATCCCGGGATCGAGGTCCGCATCACCACCTCGTCGCAGCTGGTGGATTTCCGCCGCGACCAGGTGGACATGGCAGTACGCTACGGCCGCGGCAGCTGGCCCGGGGTGCACGCCGAGTGGCTGATGGCCGAGGACATCTTTCCGATATGCAGCCCTGCGCTGCTGCGCGGCGAACATCCGCTGCACCATCCCGACGATCTAGCGTACCACAACCTCCTGCACGTGACGACCGGGCCCGAAGACTGGCAGATGTGGCTGACCGCTGCCGGTCTGCCACGCAGCTTGGCCGAGCGACGCGGCCTGACCTTCGACCAGAGCTTCATGGCGATGCAAGCGGCGATTGAAGGACTGGGCGTGGCGCTCGGCCGCTCGCGGTTCGTCGAGACGGATATTGCGGCCGGACGGCTGGTCGCACCGTTCGATGTTCGGCTGCCGACCGATGCCGGATATTACGTCGTGGCGCCGGAGCAGACCGCCGATACCCCGAAGATTGCATTGTTCCGGGCCTGGCTGATCGCCTCAACCCGTCCGGAAACGGACGTGGCGAAACCTGCGGCGAGCGCCCGGCCCCAAACAAGGAAGCTCAGCGTGCCGCGCTCGCGTCCTGGCGACGTGACACGCACCAGAACCTGAGTGGCGTCACCCCGCGGCGCTGATCGTAGCTAGGTTGCCTCCGACCGGTTCAGGACCCTGGCCCCCGCAGCGCGCCGAGGTGGCAACCGCACAAGCAACTGATCCCTAACGCCTTTGAAAATTGGGCCACCTCACCGGATCGGGGGTTTGTGGGGCGTATTATTTCGGTAACTCAGGTCGGGGACGTTGCCTTTGTTCAGCTTAGCCTGGACTCCGCGACGAACAGCAAAGACACATGGATCGCCTTTCATTCCCTGTTGCGGGTGAACGGCATCTGGAGGATCACAAACAAGGCGGCCATACATAGCAGTCGAATTTAAGGCCGGGCGCAGCGATGCCGAGCGGTGGCTGCCGGCAAGCCTATTGCGTGCAAACGGGCGGTGGGGCCGCCTCGCGAGGGCGCGCCTTGGTAAGTGTCTCTCGTTTCTGTCGGCACCCGTACCATCACGGACGCGGCCCAGCCGCGCTTTCGCAACCGGCGGCGGTGTTAGGTCCGTCTGCGGCATTAGGCAGTGAAATGCGCAAGCTAATCATCATTGTTGTGGCTGTTGTCACGGTGGCGGGCCGCGTGACGCCCCCCGACTGGGGGCAGTCAAGGTGCAGTCAGATGGCGACCGTGCTACTTGCGAGAGCGGGTACGTCAGAGAGGGGCGGCTTACAGTCGCAAGGTGTGCAGATCGGGTGATACGACTGCTGTACATAGAAGCCAGTCTGTGCGATATGGTTATTTTGGACGCGTATTGGGCACAACGCCAAGCAATCGCTGAGCGCCAGGATGCCGGCGTGATCACCGAGGTAGCAGCCGATGCGGACATGGCGCAGGCGAGGGCTGGCACTGATACCGCAGCTCAAGCTCGGGGAAGCGAGCGCGCCGCCATGGCGACCGCACTAGCGCCCGTTACTTGCTCAACCCATCGAGCGGTGACGACCTGCAATTAGGCTCTGGGAGCAGTCAACCAGGAGACGTCGCCATGCCCAAGCGCGACCCGATGGCGCGGGCGTCGCGCAAGAAGCTGTTCCGCGCGCGCCGCACGACGACGAAGGCGGAGAAGATTCGGCAGATGGAACGGACGCACCGGGGACGTCCAGCAGCGCCGACTGGCTGATCCACGAATGGACGAATTGCCACCCGGTGTGCCGAGTCGTCAGCTGGGCGTGCGCGAGCCGAGATCGCGCTATACATTACCATCCAACTTAGGCCGCCTCGCGAGGGGCGGCCTTTTCTGCGCTATGAAACGATTTTGTAACCAGCGCCGGGCGTTATGCGCGCCGGTCTCGGACGGTCACTCCAGGAGCTTTCATGTTTCGCAGATCAATGATTGTCGCTGCGCTGGCGCTGGGCGTGCTCGGTGGGACGGCGCAGGCCGGCAACTTTACGACCGTGCAACCGGCTGGGTGGGCCTGTCATGACTCCATGGACTTTGACAAGGCTCCTACCGAGTCGCTGGCGTTGCAATGACGCAGGGGAGGCTGGCCGTTGGCTGGTGGGCGTGGCGGATGCCCTGCGTCCCGGCCTGACCGATCTGGTGAACGTCCTGGTGTATGCGCACGCCTACTGCACAGTGCATCCAGATGCAGTCCAGTTGGCCGTCACGTTGTCCCCGAACGCCTGAGGAAACCTAGCCATCATGTTGACATGACGTAATGCCGGATCACCGCCAACAACTGCACCGCCGAGCCTTGGTGTCATCGAAGATCATCCCGCAATCCGACGCAGTCAGCCCTATGACGAAAACGATTATGCGCGTTGCCCTGCTTGTCGTGATCGTGATCGTGCTCTGTGCCTCCACGCTTGGGATCGGCATTTACGCCGGTGTCAAGCGGACATGGCCGGTATCGCAACTCGGACGGCTGGTTGCCGAGCGGACCAATCCGGCGATAAAGACCGATCAGTTTGGGCGCTTGCTCAGCTATCCCGGCAAGACCGAAATTGCTTGTCCAGCGCAAGACGACATGACCGCCGTGCTGCTGGTGATGGGTCAATCCAACGCGGCCAATTATCAGGGCCAGCGATATCAAAGTCCGGATGACCAGGTGGTGAATTTCGCGAGGGGGCATTGCTACCGGGCTGCCTCGCCGCTGCTTGGAGCAGATGGCCGGCTGGGGGAGACATGGACCTTGCTTGGCATCAAGCTCGTTCGGTCCGGGCTCTACCGCACTGTCATTCTGATCCCGATCGCTGTAGGTGGTTCATCGGTGCACCGCTGGGCCGGTGGGGGCGACCTCAACGCGACGATGGTGGCGGCAATCCAAGCGGCGAAGGCACGTTACACCATCACTGGGGCGCTCTGGGATCAGGGGGCGACAGACTTCACTCTGCACACCACAGAAGGCCAGTACCGGTCGGACCTCAAGTCGCTGATCGACACGATCCGTGCCCAGGGAGTGCGTGCGCCGTTCTTCATCACACGATGCAGTTTCGGAGGCGATGGCTGGTCAGAGAATAATCCCGTCGCCAGAGCACAAGCCTCGTTGGCGGACAGCCAACACGCCGTCTTCGACGGTCCCAACACCGACCACGACGTCACTGCGTTCGATCGGTACGACGGTTACCATTTTTCTGCCAGCGGCCAAGAGAAATATACTAATGCCTGGATGCCCTTGCTGCGCGCCCACCCGGGGGTCATCCACGCTCACCTCCTCGGTCGAACAAACGGATAGGTGGTTGGTGACGGAACAAATATCATGTGCGCGGCGCGGGCGCATGACGTGTGTGGGGCGCTTTCGCGCCAATTGTCGCGGTTTGGGGGTGCGAGCGAGCGACCTGGGGCGGCACTTCTTCTATCTGGCTACTCGGTTCAAGCTTTTTCGGTCGGGTGCCCCGCTTTCTGGCGTGCTGTTAGATCGTCGTTCAGTCGGCTCCCAAATATTGAGACGTCATATCGCGCCACCAGTGGGTTCCAAGGATTTGTAGCATGGTGCGATCGATGGGTGCGCGCCAAGAACTGCCGACCGGCAAAGCAATCGCATAGTTTTGTTGATCGAAAACAGCGTCGAGCACCTGGAGCGAATCTGCGTAGCGAGCCTGCACCAGCCACGACATCAGAGGCTTGTCGTAGACGAAAGCGTCCAAAGAGCCATCCCTGACAGCCTTGAGCGCTGCCTCCGCATTTGGAAACGCCCGAAACCGTATTCGCTCGGTTCTGAGATAATCCGTTGCGGAAGTGCCAGTAACGGCGCCGACGCGAACGGAATACAGATCCTGCACTCCGCGGACATAGCCTTCTAGCTGATGGGTCGTGAAGTACGCGGTGAGGCCGGCCGTGAATACGGCTACGGACGTCACAGCGACTGCCAACCAGGTGACAGCGATGATGCGCCCCAAAAGGGTCGTCGGTCCTTTCTCCGGCATAGCCTGGGTCAGAGTCCGGGCAGACCACATCAAGCTGCTGCCGAGACCATCTTTGACACTCCCGCTGAAGTGCTCGGTATGCTGGCGCTCGATCAACCAAACGATGAATCCGACGAGGATTACCGCCGCAACCAACAGGAGAAGCATCTCCAGCAAGCTGAGCGAGAAGAGGCCTCTTAGCAGCCTCAGCCAGTCGAAGACCGAGAACCTCCTGACCGTAATGCCCAGGCCTGTTGAGTAATACGGCTGGGAAAAATCCACGGTTTCCGCGCGGCCTGCGGTGACTGTGATCGCGGCAATAGCCGCGTCGAGTCTGTGTGCACCCGTTCCCTCGATAAGTTCATCAAGGCTGACCTCCTCAAAGCGGTACTTCAGATGCAGGTCGGCGGCGATTCGGCGCCAGAGCTCAATGCTGATCCCGGACCACGTGCCGTCATCCGACTTCATTGCGAACGGGGGCGCAATTTTAGTGCCGACGACTATGACATGGTCCGTCCCACTCGGAGAGCCCTGCGCGGAAGCGCACATCGTCCCCGGGAAGCTGGCCAGGACGCCCAAGAGGCAGGCCACCTGCGCGAGATGCCGCCAACCGATCACTGCTCGGACCACCCGGCGATATCAACCGAGGAACCGGCCAGGCACCGACCACACGTTGCTGCGGATGCGCTGGGAAGCCGTATGGGCCGCTCAAACATAGCGTCGTCCATCGCGCCGATACTTCCAGTGCGTGAGGTTGGTCCACGCCACGATATCGCTCCTGTCAGCTTCGTAGGCACAAGAGAATCGCATCCCGACGGATCACGCAACTGCCACGCGAAGTCGGCGCTGGCGCTTTGCTCCGCTATATCATCGTGTCGGGCCGTCGGGGGATAACGTTCGTCGGTCGCTACGCTCCGAGAACATGCCCAGTCGTCGCACGATGAGCGAATGACTTGAGTAAAACCGAAGAGAGGTGATTGCTGAGTCCAAACGCCGCTGGCGGTAGCACCGTGGGTAGCCGCCCGATGCGCTCGTAACGCCCGCGGACCTCAATCGTTCCGTTCCACCCCACGAACTTGGCCAACGAAATCATGTTACGCATCATGGAGCACAGGTTCGCGGTGATCGTTGGCGGCATATTCGGAGAGGAAGTCCCTACCCGAGCCGGTTCATCTCGTGGAAAGTTTGACTGATACCGGAGAATCTGCTCGACCACCATTTTCGACCCAAGCCGGCCACTCCGAGCTCAATCCCCACGCGAAAGCAGTGGATCGCTCCCGCGGGCTGTCCCGAGTGCCAAAGATGGGTTGCTGTCGGTAACCTGAGGGAAGGCCAGGGCCGGCTCCGTGCGGAACGGCTGATGTATGAAAGAGCCCTTCGATGGCGATTGATTCTCTGATGTCTCGCCAACTCGCGGCTGGCGCATCCTGATGGCTGGCGCTCAACGACTGGTCGTATACAATCCCATGCCTCATGCCTGTCTGCGAGCGCCGAGTGCGACAGTAGCGTATTGCTGATCTTTGACGCTCGCGACTTCCGATTACTGTCGTATCGTGAATGTGATTTGTCAAAGAGCACGATGCCGACAGAAGCTCGAGTGGAGCTTCGACACATGATCGGGGGCGCTTTCGCGCGAGTCGGACATTGAGGGCACGGTTGGGAGTTGTCGCAGCGCTTATCGCGACGTTAACATTCTCCAGTCTTGCCGGGACGCAGTGGTCCCTCCTCACCCCTGAGGAGGAGGCACGTGACCAGGCTGCTGCCCACACTAGTCAAACCAGGAGTCCTGAAGTATTCGGGGCTCCAGTCATCGATCTCCTGAGTCCTAATCTTTCCGGCCCGGTGCGCAATCCGGTCAACGTTGATATGCGGTTTAGCGCACAGAGGGGCGCGAGCGTGAATATGAACACGCTTCGGGTACGATACGGGTGGCTCGGAATAGACATCACCCGTCGCCTTCTGCGACATGCCACGGTGACCCAGAATAGGGTTTTCGCGACCAATGTGGATATTCCCACAGGCCGGCATAGGCTGACTGTGTCGGTTCAGGACAGCGCTGCTCGGATTGGCTCGAGGACCTTTGTGATATCGATTGCCCGATAGAGCACGGTCAGCCGAAACACCTGGCGACCCTTTGGCTGGCGACAAGGGTCGCGGCCCCACTTGCAGTTGAGCGCAGGTCTGCGATCGGGTGTTGCATCTCGGTTTGGGCGTCCACACGGGTCGAACGGACCAGAATTCGCCGTCGTGCTGTTGTTCGACCAGGGTGGCACCGCTCGGGAATGGCGTCGCGAACCAGTTATCCCGGCGGGTTCACGCGATCAGACGGAGTCCGGATTCATGCTTAGCTCAGCGCATGACCGAACCGGTCATCGGCCCGTGTCCGGTTCTCTGGAGCGGGGCGATGTATCTGGTGCAAGGTCGCATAAAGACTGCTTCATGACAGGCGGGATGAACTCATGAACAGACTAGCAATACGCAGCCGAGCATGAGTCAGCCTTGTGGCCAGACGATATACCTGCAGCCATTTGTCCGAAATCTCACGACGGACGGTCATTCGCATGAAGCGTCACCTAGCTCAACTCTTCGTCGGCGTGTCCCCATCGGACGCGGCATGATACTTGTTGCGAATCTTGGCTAAATCGACACGAGGCGGTGGGATCTTCAATCCCATGTCCTCCATCGCGTCGGAGATGATTTGGGCGATTGCTAGATTACGGAACCATTTGTGATCTGCCGGTATCACGAACCACGGTGCTGCGCTGGTGCTCGTCCGCTCGATCGCCTCCTCATAGGCCTCGATATATTTGGGCCACAATTGGCGCTCGGCATAGTCGCTTTCGCTGATTTTCCACTGGCGCTGCGGATCGTCGAGCCGCTGCTTGAAGCGATTGAGCTGCTCGCTGGGGCTGATATGCAGAAAGAATTTCAGGATGTGGGTGCCATTCGCTACGAGAATCCTCTCAAAATCGTTGATCAACTCGTAGCGCCTTGACCACGTCTCGCGCGGCACCAGTTCGTGTACCCGCACGACCAGGACGTCTTCGTAATGCGACCGGTTGTAGATGACGACCTCGCCACGGGCCGGTGCGTGCTGATGAACACGCCATAAAAAATCGTGTGCGCTCTCCTCCGCACTCGGTTGTTTGAAGCCAACCACTCGTGTTCCCTGCGGATTCATTCCTGTGAACAGGTGGCGGATGACGCCGTCCTTACCCGCGGCGTCGAGCGCCTGAAGCACAACGAGCAGCGATTGGCTGGCATCGGCATAGAGCAGATATTGAAGCCGGTCCATGCGCTCCAGCGAGGCAGCGATATCCGGCGCTGCCTTCTCATGTGACTCATGTCGGCCCTTATAGGCGGGGTCGATTCGATCCAGGTGGAGCTTTGCCCCGAGATTGACGATGAATTCCTCGCGATAGCCCATGTCGATCCTCCGGTTTTGTCGGCGGTGCCTTGCTGCGCCTCTACTGACCGCACGTCATGTCAGCTTCCTCTGGTGGTGCGTTTGCTGTCGCCGTCGGTCATGAATGCCGGGCCAGCCTCGAAACAAACACCTGCCAAATATCACTTTGTGTCAGGTTCCCAAAATGAGTAGACAATCGCGGCTCGGTTTCCAAGCTTTTCCGACCGCGTAAAATATCCCGGAACGGGGATGCGCTGGTACGAGGATTGGCGGATGCGTTCCTGCGCTCGATACTGGCACCCTGAGAGGAAATTGTGCTGGGGTAGCACTTCCCTCCACAGACGATACCGCGACGAGGATCCCGATGCCGTTGGAAACAGACCTGCCCCCAACACGCTCGCGACGCCGGGCATGACCATGCTGAATTTGCTGGAGGAGACATTCCGCATCGGGGTCGCGGCAGCGATGCCCTTGTTTGTTCGAGGGCCTCGGCGTGCACCGACCGGAGGAGGGGCAGGGCTGCCGCATTCCGGTGGCATTCATGCGGGACAGATTGATTGGCTGGGCGTTTCCATCGACACGGCGCGGCAATCGCCGGCGCTGTCCCATCACCTCGGCGCAGCGGAGGCGGATCGATTCGAGATTGTGTTGGCAGATCGGAGTCGCGACCAGCATGCACACGATGCCGGGCTGGTCTGGCAATCGTTTGAGGCGCCCGCCGCAACCATGTGCCCCGCTCACCATCTGCAGGACGATCCGCAGTTGCCGGAAGCCAGTTTCTGGCAATGGTTGGAGCATCCTTTCATCGGTCGAGACTTGGTGCCGCTGACGCCCCACCGTCGGGATGGCATGCTGCCGCCGCTCCGCCGTCAGGCGCCCACGCTCGGGCGGAGCGATCAGGACGTTCTCGGCGAACGGCCGGGCCTCGGCAGGGCAGAACGCGAGCGGCTCGAAGGTGAGCGGCTCGAACGTGAGCGCGTCATCGGCACGTGTGCGGCAATGCGGACGGAGCAGGAATGGCCAAGAAGAATATGCCCATCACCAGGCTTCTGATTGCCAATCGCGGCGAGATCGCCATTCGCATCGCTCGGGCGGCGGCCGATCTGGACCTTCGTTCCGTCGCCGTTCATTCGCGTGACGACGCGCTCTCGCTGCATGTGCACGCTGCCGATGAGGCATGGGAACTGCCGGGCCGGGGTGCGTCGGCGTATCTGGACGCCGACGCCATTATCGCAGCGGCCAAGGCGAGTGGGTGCGATGCGATCCATCCGGGCTACGGATTCCTCTCCGAGCAGGCAGGCTTCGCACGCCGTTGCGCAGAGGCAGGTCTGATCTTCATCGGCCCCGCGCCGGCGCATCTGGAACTGTTCGGCGACAAGGCGCGGGCGCGGACGGCCGCGGTTGCGGCGGACGTGCCGGTGATCCGGGGGATGGATCGCGCCGTCTCGCTGGAGGAGGCGCATGCCTTCTTCGGGTCCCTGCGCGGCGGTGCGATGATCATCAAGGCGCTCGCCGGCGGCGGTGGGCGCGGCACCCGTGTGGTCTCGAGCGAGGACGAGATCGAGCCCGCCTATCAGCGGTGCCGCTCCGAGGCCGAGGCGGCGTTCGGGTGCGGTGATGTTTACGTGGAGCAGTTCATCCGCCGCGCCCGCCACATCGAAGTGCAGATCCTGGGCGACTTGCGCGGGAATGTGACGCATCTCGGCGAGCGCGAGTGCAGCGTGCAGCGGCGGTTTCAGAAGATCATTGAGGTGGCTCCGGCGCCCGCTCTGGATGACGAACTCCGCCACACGATCATCGGGGCGGCCGTGCGTTTCGCGAAAAGCGTGGGCTACGCCAATCTCGGCACATTCGAGTTCCTGGTCGACGCGACGGGCCAGCCGGGCGCGCAGCCCTTCGTGTTCATCGAGACGAACGCGAGGCTGCAGGTAGAGCACACTGTTAGCGAGGAGGTGACGGGCGTCGATCTCGTGCAGGCGCAAATCCTGCTCTCGCAAGGCAACACACTGAAGGAACTCGCCCTGGATCGGGACCCCGCACCGCGCGGTTTCGCCATACAGGCACGGGTGAACATGGAGACCGTGAGCGCGGACGGCAGCATCCGCCCCAGCGCCGGGACGCTTGCCGCATACGAGGCGCCGAGCGGCCCCGGCGTGCGAACCGACGGGTTCGGCTATGCGGGCTACCGCACGTCGGGCGCATTCGACTCGCTTCTAGCGAAGGTGATCGCCCATTCGCCCCAGCGCGATTTCGCAGCCTCGGTGACGCGCGCCGCTCGCGCGCTGAGCGAGTTCCGGATCGACGGCGTCGCCACCAACATCTCATTTCTGCGCAACGTCCTCGCGCATCCGGACTTCGTTGCCGGCGACGTTCACACGCGCTGGGTCGATGAGCACATCGGCGACTTGGCCCGTCCCGGCGAGCGCAGACAGCGATATCTCGAAGCGGTGCGGGCGGATACGGAGGCAGGGTTTGCGGGCGCTCGGGTGAAGAGCCGCGATCCGCTGGCTTTGTTCGAGCACGATGCGGCCATGAAAGCCGAGCGGCGGGCGGCGGCTCAGGCGGACGACGAAATCCCGGACCTGATCGGGCCCGACGGATCGGCCGGGATCGCGTCGC
Organism: Acetobacteraceae bacterium; assembly: GCA_030039695.1. Next base: position 17,338 of record JASHVB010000410.1, on the reverse strand, counting down.
CCATCCAGGGGATGATCGTCGCCATCCAGGTCGCGGAAGGCGAAGAGGTGCGGCGGGGCCAGCAGGTAGCGGTCGTTGAAGCGATGAAGATGGAGCACGTCATCACCGCCCCGCAGGGCGGCATTGTCCGTAAGGTAACGATGACGGTGGGCGACGTCGTGCGCGAAGGCTTCCCGATCGTGTTCGTACAGCAGGCCGAGGTCCTGGGCGACATCATAGAGGCCGCCGAGGAACTAGACCTCAATCACATCCGCGACGATCTGCGAGAAAGCATCGAGCGTCATGCGCTGACCTCGGACGAGCACCGTCCGGAGGCGATGGCAAGACGACGCAAGAACGGATACAGAATGCCGCGCGAGAACATTGCGCGCCTGGTCGATCCGGGATCGTTCAACGAATATTGGCCACTTGTCGTGGCGCGGCAGCACCAGCGGCACGCGATGGACGCACTGCGCAAGAACACTCCGGCAGACGGCGTTGTCGCGGGCACATGCTCGATCAACGGCAGCCTGTTCGACGAGAGCCGTTCGCGCGCTATAGTCGTGCATTACGATTACACGGTGCTCGCCGGCACTCAGGGACATCGCAATCACTACAAGCAGGACCGGATGTTCGAGCTGGCGCAACGCTTCCGCCTGCCCGTAGTACTGTTCGGCGAAGGTGGCGGCGGCCGCCCGGGCGAGGACTATATCGGCCCCCGTGTGGCGATCGACACGCCCACGTTCACCACCTTCTCGCGGCTGAGCGGGCTTGTGCCACTGGTCGCCATCGTCAACGGACGTACCTTCGCGGGCAACACGGCGCTCGTTGCGTGCAGCGACGTGATCATTGCGACCGAAGGCTCTACGCTTGGCATGGGCGGCCCGGCCATGATCGAAGGTGGCGGCCTCGGCATCTACACGCCCGAGGAAGTGGGGCCGATGTCCGTTCAGGTTCCCAACGGCGTCGTGGATATCCTCGTCAACGACGAAGTCGAGGCGGTCGAAGCGGCACGGAAGTATCTCTCCTACTTCCAGGGGCCGCTGGCCTCGTGGGAAGCTCACGACCAGCGTCGCCTTCGCCATGTCGTGCCGGAGAACCGCCTGCGCCTCTACAACATGCGCGACGTACTTGACGTCATCGCCGACAAGGGCTCGGTCCTGGAGATCCGTCCGAAATTTGGGATCGGCATCATCACTGCGCTGATCCGGGTGGAGGGACGGCCGATGGGAGTGATAGCGAACAATCCCCATCACCTCGCGGGTGCGGTGGATTCTCCGGGTGCCGACAAAGGGGCACGCTTCCTGCAACTCTGCGACGCGTTCGACATTCCCGTGCTCAGCCTGATTGACTGCCCCGGAATCATGGTGGGCCCCGAGGTCGAGCGTACTGCGCTGGTCCGCCACTGCACGAGGCTCTTCAACGTGGGTGCCAATATCACCACGCCGTTGTTCAGCGTGGTCGTGCGTAAGGCATACGGACTCGGCGCACAGGCGATGTTGGGCGCGGGAGCCCTGGTCGGATTCTTCTCAGTCGCATGGCCTACGGCGGAATTCGCGGGCATGAACATCGAAGGCGCCGTCAAGCTTGGTTACCGCAAGGAACTGATAGCGATCGAGGATCCCGAGGCACGGCGGCAAGAGTTCGATCGGCGTACGGCAGTAGCTTACGAGAGTGCGAAGGCTGTCAACGCAGTCAGTGGTGGCGGAATCGACGACGTGATCGACCCGGCCGACACGCGTAGATGGATCGCCAACAGCCTAAAACGGTTGCCACCCGTGTTTCCAAGGACAGACAAGAAATATCCGTATGTCGATCCGTGGTAATCCTATCATTCGACCCAACGCATGCAGCCCAAAGTTCGTATCTGGCCCCCCCAAGAGCGCGAGTTGCTTTAGGGCGTTTCATAGGGACGCGCTGCGATGTAGATAACCAGCATCCTGATTAGCAAGCGTCGGATAACATGCAAAGCCGGACGACCGGCTGTCCCCCCATAGAAGAAGTGCCCGATAAGGATCAGCAATGTTCACGCGACAGAGATGTTGATCACGCACATGCCAAGCGCTCCACGGAAAAAGCGAGAAACAAAGCGCTGTAGCAAGTCCTTGCGTGTCGGCAACCGAAGTCTCGCCTTCGGCGCTGCCGGCCCAAATGCGCGGCCAATAGGCCAACGGTTGGGCCCATGCCCAGGCGCAAGGTCCCGTAGCAAGTCTTGACCTCTATGCCAGCGGCGTATTCGCTAAGCCAAAGCAAGCAGACGGTAGACGACGATGACGCCGAACGATGATCCAGCCTGGGAGTTGGCCGAGCATGTGCACGGATGCGGGCTGGCAGATCTGCGTGCCACCACGCGAGCCGCTACTTGCGACGAAATCCTCGATACGTTTGGTTGCCTGCTCGGAGGTAGTGGCGCACCCGGTATCGCTGAACTTTGCCGCGTCGTTGGCGGCTGGGGTGGCTCTGCGCAGAGCCAGGTGATGCTGTGGCAGCGACGGTTGCCTGCTCCATGCGCCGCTATGGCGAACGCCAGCATGGCGCACGCTCTTGACTTCGATGACACGCTCGACCACGGCGGCTCGATCCATCCAGGCGCCTCAGTGCTCGCAGCGAGCCTTGCAATATCAGATATGGTTGGGGGCATATCGGGCCGCGATCTGCTTTTGGCAGTCACACTCGGGCTTGACGTGTCCTGCCGTGTGGCCCTTGCCTCGACACTTGATCGGGGTTGGCATCGAACGGCGGCGATGGGCGTGTTTGGTGCCGCTATGGCTTCGGGGAAGCTATTGGGACTGAACGTAGAGCAGATGGTGAATGCGATGGGGATCGCATTCAGCCAGTCGGCTGGGACTCGGCAATGCATCGTGGATGGTGCACTAACCAAGCGCCTGCAGGCCGGCCAAGCCGCCAGCACCGGCGTCTTTGCCGCGCTGTTGGCCCGGGAGGACTTCACAGGTGCAAAAAACATCTTCCTGGGCCAGTTCGGATTTTTTCGGCTCTATCAGCCTGACGGTTATGACGCGGCGAAGCTTACTGAAGGTTTGGGGCGAGAATTCCGCGGTGATGAGCTGAGTTTCAAGCCATATGCCTGCGGTCGGCCCCAGCACGCCATGCTCGATGCCGCCATTGCCGTGCGTGATCAACTTAAGCTCGGAACCGTGGTAGACCTTTCCGAGCTCGCTGAGGTGACAGTGACCTGCCCATCAACGATCGTGGAGGAACAATTTCGTGGCGCGACGCACAAACGTCGACCTACCCAGATCGTGGAGGCTCAGTTTGCGTTACCATACCTGATTGCCGCCGCACTGGTGCACGGCCGCGTTGGTATTACAGAAGTTGCGGACATACAAAATGCCCGGGTGCTGGATGTCGCGGGGCGTGTGGCCGCCGTCGCCGGCGGGCGGGACAAAAGCGGACTCACGCTCACGCTCTCGCTTCGCGACGGGCGCACAGCAAGTGCAACAGTTGGACGGCCTCTTGGCTCGCCTGACAACCGGATGAGCGCAGATCAACTGGCGATGAAGTTCGCTGACTGCGCACGCAACGCGGTGCGACCGCTATCGGATGACACAGTGCAAGAAGCGATCTATATGATTCGGCGTCTGGAAGACGTGCCGAACATCGGCGAACTGGTGCGCCACTTCGTTTGAGGGAACTGCGCGATGAGTGCACGCAAGATGCGGCTCGGCTTGTCGATACGCGGCCACGGTTACCATCCCGCCGCCTGGCGGCACCCAAATGTGCCAGCCGATGGCACGCTGCATGTCGAGCACTATGTGCGCAGCACCCAAATTGCCGAGCGGGGCAAGCTCGACATGATCTTCTTTGCTGACGGTGCCGGAATTCGTCAGGGCGACAACCCGCGTGGCTCACTTTCCCGGACCGGCAGAGACATGGTCGAGCTGGAACCGATGACACTTCTGCCGGCGCTGGCTATGGTCACCCAGCATGTCGGTCTGGTGACGACAGCATCCACCACCTACAACGAGCCCTATAACCTGGCACGGAAGTTCGCCACGTTGGATCTCATCAGCAAAGGTCGTGCCGGTTGGAACGTGGTTGCGTCATGGTCAGAGCATGAAGCGCAGAATTTCGGACTGGAGACAACGCTGGACTACGACACCCGTTATGCGCGGTCCGCCGAATTTGTCGAAGTCGTCAAGGGCCTATGGGATAGTTGGGAGGAAGGCGCTCTTCTGTTCGACAAAGCGGACGGCCGATACTTCGACGACGCGAAGATGCATGTGCTCAACCATCACGGCCGGTTCTTCAGAGTGCGAGGCCCGTTGAATGTGGCGGGCATGCCTCAGGGGCACCCAGTGATTGTCCAGGCTGGCGCTTCCGAACAGGGGCGGGAGTTGGGTGCTGCCACCGCTGACGTCATCTACGCGATACACGGCTCACTCGATAGCGCGCGCAGCTACTACGCCGACATAAAGCAGCGGATGGCCAAATATAGCCGCGAGCCAGACGACCTCAAGATCATGCCCGCTTTGTGTCCTGTCGTTGGTGCCACACGCACCGACGCCCAGGCTAAGTACGACGAGTTGCAAGCAATGATCGACCCACTGGCCGGCCTTGGTTCGCTCTACAGCGCCTTTGGTGACTTGTCGGGTTATCCATTGGACGATCCGGTGCCAGAGAATGCGCTGGGTCGTCAGGAGCACCGCAGCCTCAGCATTCAGCTTATCGATCGTGTGAGAAGAGAGAAGCCGACGGTTCGTGAACTCTTCCTTCGTTCCGGCATCACCGGATCGGCACGAATAGGTACGCCCACTGATATAGCGGATGTCATGCAGGAGTGGTTCGAGGCTGGGGCTTGCGATGGTTTCAACATCACACCGGCCACACTGCCCGGCGGCGGTGAAGATTTCGTCGAGATGGTGGTGCCTGAACTACGGCGCCGAGGGTTGTTTCGTAGCGCATACGAAGGCAGGACCTTGCGTGAGAACCTTGGCCTGCGACCAGTGATCAACCGCTACAACGGGAAACACCGCGCCGCAGAGTGACGACACCGATCAGACCGACCATCCAAACCGTGGCGACAGGACAGAACTTGGATCAAAAGAAATAAGTGTGTTGGTCTACGCGTGATAAGGGACATCGTGCGAGAGAGCCTGCGAGATGTCGGAAAACGTCCTCGTACTGGCCTGCCCCAGAGTCCGCTCGGCATAGCCTTCTTTCAGTGCGGCTCCCGGTCGTGATGCGTTGAGGTCTGCCATTGGGCTCAAGGCCGGGGTCGGTCGGAAGCGGCAATCCAGTTTCCGGGAAGCCGAACGCTGAGCGTGACGTGACTTCGGTTCCGCGGCCTCGCGTTGGCCCCGAGTCCGTGCCGCTCCGTAGGTCCACAGGTCGAAGAACGCGCGTGCGTGGTGGTGCAGGCCTGCTACCGGTCATAGAGGATCTTGAGCACGACTAACCAGGGATAGCGTGGGTCAAGGACGTAGCCGCCAGGATTAGCCAGGAGTCCACCGGTCGTGACTGGCACATGCTTCATCGTTACGGTGTGATCGACGTTCCCGCCGATGACGCTGATCTGCGTACTGTTCCGCGCGATCACGATATCACAATGCGCGGCGAACGGTCGCCGTGGCAGCTGCGCATACGTTATTCTATGTTTTTCACGTGAGTAGCAAATGAGATCTCCCGGTATCGGCGCGTATTCGTCCACCGGCTTGGCTAGCACAACCCAGCCAGATGTGAGGCCCAGCGTCATTTCCTTGGCGATATTGATGTAGGTTGAGTGCGAGGGCGAGTAAGGGAAGCGTGCTCCGGCCCCCGCCGTCCTCATGACATAACTGATGAACGCAGCCGACCACGCGAAATAATCAGCGCTGGCTTCGTCGAATACTTCGCCATTCTGATTATGCATTCCAGTCCAGGCTGACTGGGGATAATCGGCATCCTGGCCAAGCCACCAATATTCCCCGATCCGCTCCCAGTGACCGGGGACGCGTGCAGGATCGTTATCTGGCGAGGATTCGTAGCCGCCAGGTAGTGGCGGATCATCATCGACGTGCTCGCCAAACCGGCGCCATTCCTGCTCGGCAATCGCCACCGCGTCGGCACGGCTGAACGGTTCGTAGGGCATCCGAGCAAACGGCGGCGAGTGCTCGGCCAAAACGGCGAATTGCGCCGCCGTCCGCTGAACGACGGCCTGCTTGGGCGACGGCGGGACGGCTTTGCACCCAACCAGAGACAATATCAAGATGCTGAGAATCAGAATCGGCGCGCGCATTGAACCGCCTCGGCTCCCACAGCCGTGCAAGCAATAACAGGACCGGATCTGGCGCAACTGGTAGTGTCCGCTCGCTGAAAATCGTAAGGTGGTTACGCGAAGCCCGTGCACTTCCAAACGCCTCGTGTGACCGCTCACGGAGTGCCCGCCGACTCGACATTGCGGCGCCCCGCGAGCTGATGCCACACAAACCTATTGGTTGGCAGATCGTCCGCCGCAAGGGGCGGCGCTATCTCATCGTGCACAACGTCAGTCGGTGCGCCCTTCCGGCCGAGTTCAGCCCCCGGAACACGATTTGGAAGCGGATCGGCTCCCTGGTGCAATGTGGGACATTCGAGGCGCTTTTCCAGGTTCTGGGGGCCTTTGGTCGGAACGCGGCGCTGGTCCAGACGTTCGGCGGCACGTCGATCCACAGACGCATTCGCGCCGCGGGGCAAAAGGGGACAGGAAAAGTCAGGCCTTCGGGGGTTCTTGCGATCTGCTGTCCCCTCGAATCCCAGCCCGCCGGGAACGAGGCCCGCGACTGTCGCCAATTCGCAATCCTGGCCGACGCAGTTCGGACGTAACATCGCCGCGGTGCGGAACGGCGTCAGATAGGCTTTCACCACGTCCGGCAGCTGCTTGAGTGCCCTGCCGTTGCCGGCGTGTTTCTTCAGCGCCTCCTGGTTAATCTCCGTGAGGCACTGCTGGAACAGGCGACGCATGGCGTCCACGAGGCTGCCAGACCTCGACGCCTCACCTGCAGCGCTGGCCAGTGCGAGGTACGGCATATTCAAGCCTGCCTTCTTTTGCCGCTCGAGCAGGGCGATTGCGAGCAGACACACTACGCCATCGAGCGGTCCTGCGAAGATGACGGTGAGGGCGAGTGTCAGTCTTCCGAAATGCGTAGCCTTCGCGGAGGGTGATTCTGATACTGTTTTTGCTGGGATCGCATCTTCCGTCATGCTGATTTGTTATCGAGCCCACTCAACCAGTTTTTCCCACGAATGAATTTGACACTGAACGAGTTTGACGCCGACGTCGGACAGCTTGGCTCCGGCCCTTGCAGTCACCCGGCCGGGTGATTTACCCTCTTCATCCACCTTCAGAAACCGCGTCGCCACTCCGTGCGGCCGGCAGGACCATCCGAACAAGGCGAGCGCCAACATGTCGGCCAGCGAATGGGCCATCACTGCAAACGGCCCGGCGGCTAGCCGCGTGTCCTATCTTAACAGGCTATTCGACAGCGTGCTGGAGGCCAGCACCGCGCTACTGGTGGTTGCCGAGATCGTCATCCTGTTTGTCGGTATCATCGCCCGCTACGTCTTCGACAACCCGCTGATCTGGACTGACGATACCGCGTCCCTGTTGTTCTTGTGGCTGTCGATGCTGGGCAGCGTGCTGGCTCTGCGCCGCGGCGAGCATATGCGCATGACCGCGCTGGTGAACCGCGCGGCACCGGCAACGCGACAGCGCCTGGAACTGCTATCACTTGCCGCCATGCTGGTCCTGCTTGCGACTCTGCTGCTGCCGGCATGGAACTACATGCAGAACGAAGCGATCGTCAGCATCATGTCGCTCAATATTTCCATGAGCTGGCGCGCCGTCGCCATGCCAATCGGTGTCCTGCTGATGGGCGTGATGCTGTTGCTGCGTATCGTTGCCTATCCGCGTGGCCCCGCGCTGATCGCGCTGGCAGTGGTCGCGCTCGCCGTCGCCGGCCTGACGCTGGCACAGCCGGTACTCACCAATTTCGGCCAGCTCAATCTGCTAATTTTTTTCGTCGGGGTCATCGCTTGCACTGTTTTCGCCGGGATTCCGATCGCGTTCTCTTTCGGCCTCGCCACGCTGGGCTATCTGGGGTTGTCCACCTCCATCCCGTTGTCAGTACTGATCGAGCGCATGGATACCGGCATGTCGCACCCCGAGCTGCTCGCGGTGCCGCTGTTCGTCGTGCTCGGTCTGCTCATCGAGATGACCGGCATGGCACGGGTCATGGTGAAATTCCTCGCCAACCTGATCGGCCACACCCGCGGCGGGCTGTCCTTCGTGCTGATCGTGGCGATCTACCTGGTCTCCGGCATTTCCGGTTCCAAGGCCGCGGACATGGCGGCGATCGCTCCCGTGTTGTTCCCCGAAATGGAGCGGCGCGGCGCCGCACGGGGCGACCTGGTCGCATTGCTCGCAGCAACCTCCGCGCAGACCGAGACAGTGCCGCCTAGCCTGATCCTGATCACCATTGGCTCTGTCACCGGCGTTTCCATCGCCGCTTTGTTCACCGGCGGATTGCTGCCCGGCTTTGTTGTTGGGCTGGTGCTGTGCGTCGCGGTCTGGAACCGTGCCCGCAAGAGCGACCACGCCGTGCCGCGGCGAGCCCCGGCGTCGGTCATGGGGCGCAGCTTCGTCGTCGCTCTGCCGGCGCTGGTGCTGCCTTTCCTGATCCGTGGCGCCGTTGTGGACGGCGTCGCGACCGCGACGGAAGTGTCCACCATCGGTATCGTCTATGCCGTGATCGTTGGCCTGTGCATCTATCGCGAACTCGAATTCTCGCAGGTCATGCCGATGCTGGTCCGCACCGCGTCGCTGTCGGGTGCCATCCTGCTGATCATCGGCGCCGCAACCGGTATGTCCTGGGCAATCACGCAGTCCGGCTTCTCGGTCGTTGTCGCCGGTTGGATCGCCACCATTCCTGGTGGCGCCTTCTCCTTCATGCTGATCTCGATCTTACTGTTCATCGTACTCGGCAGCATTCTGGAAGGCATTCCGGCCATCGTGCTGTTCGGTCCACTACTGTTTCCCATGGCGCGCTCTCTGCAGATCAACGAAGTGCATTATGCGATGGTGGCGATCCTGAGCATGGGCGTTGGCTTGTTCGCTCCGCCCTTCGGCGTCGGCTACTACGTCGCCTGCGCCATCGGCCGCTGCAATCCGGACGACGGCATGCGCCACATTTGGCGCTATCTGCTCGCGGTGGTGGTGGGCCTGTTGGTCGTCGCCGCGGTGCCGTGGATCTCTACCGGCTTCCTGTAAGCCGCCGTGACAGATAATTCCCTGATCCAGACTGGAGGAAACGTTCGATGCGAGTGACCAGACGAGGCCTGATGGGCGCGGCCGGTGTTGCCCTGGCGCTGCCGGCCGTAATGCGGGGGGCGCGCGCGGCACAATACACCTGGAAGTTCGGACACACCGCGCCGACCAGCTTCCCGCTGCACATCCGTCTGGTTGAGGGCGCCGCCCGGATCAAGCAGCAATCGGGTGGTCGGATGGAATTGCAGATTTTCCCCAACAGCCAGTTGGGCGGCGACAACGACCTGCTGTCGGAGGCGCGGAGTGGCGCGATCCAGTTCTGTCAGCCCACCGGGCAGATCCTGGCCTCGATCTTGCCGGTAACCGCGATCAGCGCGCTGGGCTTCATCTGGTCGGGCTACGACAAGGTCTGGCCGGCGATGGATGGCGGCCTCGGCACGTATATCCGTGGCCAGATCATGGCCAAGGCGGGATTGGTGCCGATGGAGCGGATGTGGGACCTCGGTTTCCGCCAGATCACGAGCGGTACCAAACCGATCCGCACTGCCGCCGATCTGGCCGGGTTCAAAATCCGCGTGCCGGTGGCGCCGAGCCTGGTCACCTTGTTCCAGACGCTGAAGGCGGCGCCATTGGCGTTGCAATTCCCCGAACTGTACTCCGCCTTGCAGACCCATATCGCGGATGGGCAGGAAAATCCGCTGGAGCTAATCGTCGCGGCCAAGCTGTACGAAGTGCAGAAATATTGCTCCATCACCAATCATGTGTGGGATGGGCACTGGCTGTGCTGCAACGCCGCGGCATGGAAGGGGCTGCCAGACGATCTTAAGACCATCGTCGCGAGCAATCTGAACCAGAGCGCCTTGGATGAGCGCGCCGACATTGCGCGGCTGGATGCGTCCACGCAGTCGGACCTGGAGAAGAAGGGGATGGTGTTCAATGAGGCGGAGACGGACAGCTTCCGCACGGGGCTGCGCGACAGCGGGTTCTACAAGTACTGGCACAAAAGGCTGGGCGATGAGTCCTGGCAGATGCTGCAGAAATACGCTGGCACGCTCGTTTGAATGCCGTAGCAAGGGCAAAGCGACCAAGCAGTCTCGGACATGGGTGGCGTACTCAGGACCCGGGATTGCTTTGCTGCTTTGCCCCTCGCAATGGCTCTATTTCGTGCGATAACCATACTGCCCCACCGCGCGCCGCTCTTCCACTGCGGTCGGGAACCGTCTATGCCGCACCACCCGTTCGCGCAGCGGCATCGCAATCGGCGGCCATTCGCTGTCCAAACGGACGTACGACACCGAGCGTCAAGAGGGCGGAATACGCCAAGTGCCAGGGCCACTCCGCCGCGACGGCCGCCCGCAGCGTGAGGCCGAAAGCACAGTTCACTTGAATTGGAAGGTAGTGGACATGGCGGAGGCGATATGGCGCTCGGCGGCAAACGAAAACCCCACATTAATCAGCGCGCCTTCCCAGTGGCTTTACGCGCCAACGAGCATTCAGTGGAGCCGTATCGCATCTCCTAGGCGGACAATTTCCCGGACAGTTCGAAAGCTGCGAAGAATGAAAGTCATACCTGTCTGCTTTTCTGACAACGAAGTGTCCGCCGCGGGTGCCGACACCGGCTCAGCCAGCCTGAGACAATCAGGACCAACATCGACGCCTTGTGAAGGCAGAGGATCAACGCATACTCCGGGCGCATCCTGATGTCCTTCAGCGCTTAGGCATCACGTAGTCGGTAGCTCTCGCCTCAGCAGGGGCCGATGCGGACCGCCTGCTGAGGCCTGAAGGCGGCAAAGGCCAGGAGCGCCAGCCAACAGGAACCCGCACCATTCACGGTCCGCGGTGGCCAAATCGGAGGACTTGATGTCGCCCAAGATACTCTTTGCGGCGATCGCACCTCTGGCGGTAGTGCTCCGCAATCTGGCCGGTGCAAGCGCGGCGCCGTACGTTGGCGAGGATTCCACCCTGGACCGGCAGTCCTTGGTCACGTTCTACAGCGCTCTGGGCGGCTGACGGTCTAGCGCAGGAGCGGGTTCGCGTTCGGCGATACGATGATGGCCCGCCGACGCGTCAGGTGCTCGGACCGAATGCCAGGGGGAGGAACCCGCTCTCCAGTCGCTTCTGGTTGCCCCGAAGTCAGCTACACGGTTTATGCTCGGCATGTTGAGCAGTACCAACATTAGAACGCCAACTATACCACACATCCTATTGTGTGTGAAGTCGACGTTATTTTTTGTTTACCTGGCGCTATTCCCGTAGAGTTCAACGATGCGCTGCGCTTACTAAGGCCAATGGTACGCCGCGGTCGTCGAGTGCACGGACATGGAGAGCATGGTGCCGGACATTGCTCACCCATATAATGAGGAGCCCTCGAACCATGACGTCACTACTCAGCCCACCGCTTCGCAACAGTTGGAGCCTCCAGGTGTCGCTGCTCGCAACGGTCGCTGCCTTTGTAAACCTAGACCACGATGAACGCGGTAGGCTTGAACGCGTCAGCATAGTGTCGGAACCACGGGATGGGACTGAGGTGTTTGGCCAAGGTGATAGGCCCGATGCGGTCTACGCCATAGTCGGAGGTGACGGTCATGTGCGCATCGGTGCCGTCGACAAGCGCAGCAAGTCATTGATGGTCGAAGTCTTTCACACTGGCGATATATTCGGCGAGATCGGCGTGATCGACGGCGGGTCGCGGTCCGCCACTGCGGTCGTCGAAGGTCGCGTCAAACTCGCTCGCATTCCGGGGGCGGTATTCTTGTCGGCTTTGTCGCGAGATCCGGCTTTGGGAGACGCGCTGTGCCACTCACTTGCTGGACGGTTGCGCCGTACCTTTGAGCTATTTCAGGACGCCAGCTTTGAGAGGCTGGAGGTGCGCCTAGCGCGGCAAGTGCTCTACCTGGCAGATCGCGAAGGCCGCAAAACTGTGCAGGGGATCCGCCTCGCGCGGCGCCTGCGGCAGGACGACCTTGCGGACCTCCTGGGTGCAACTACGCGCAGCATCATCACCATTCTGAACGCATGGCGAGCCGCTGGAGTAGTACTGTACGACACCGAACGCGCCTTTGTCACGCTGTGCGACCCGTCAGCGCTACGCGCCATCGTTCAGCAGACTGCTGTATAGTTTTGGGCCATAGGCTTGTACCAATTCGTGCGGTGCACCACTGCTGCAATTGACCCGCGTTGGATGTATAGTGCACTAATCGCACCCGTCATGTTGTAGACCCAATTCAGGGCGCGCTCATTTCCATCTCTTCAACAGACTATCAGAGATTGCCCGAACCGGGACATTTCAGTTGAACGGTCTTGAGCCAAAGCTCGTCGGACCTGCGATCGATCATGGCCTGGGCAAGATTCGGAGCATTCCTACAGGCGAGATTATTTGGTCTCCGGGACATGTGCTCCTGTCTCGATCCAATCCGACAGCAGCCGGATGTCGTTTTGCGCGATCACCCTTTGCATGGGTCCTGTCTTGATGATCGCAGCCAGAAACATGCTGCGGTCGGGCTCGCCTGGAATGATCCAGCCACCGCGGATCAGTGCGACCATCAAATCGAGCGGCTTGTCGAACAGCGACTTCAACGACACCAGCCTTCCGTTAGCATCGGGAAGTGCTAGGTGGTCATGCGCGCATTTGGCGCGCCGGGCGAAACGCTCGATTAAGTCGACAACCTGTACACCGAGAGCGTCGGGAGTCGTACGTGCCGGACGCACCACGATGCCCGCCGTCCCGCGGCCGTCGATCCGAATGCGGTACATGAAATGGCCCGTGCCGGCATCCAGGCCATCGGCAGTTTTGAAATTCCAGGAGAAGGTTCGTTCACCCGGCAACGGCGAACTCTCGTCAGTCAATACATGCTTCAGCGTCTGCCTCTGATCGAAGATCGTAATTGTCAGTTGCTTTGCATTTTGAGGAACCTGCGTGGTGATATCGAGAGTCTCCCATGCCTTTGGGATTGGCGGCTCCAGGACTCGCGACGCGGCTGCTAACGCCGCCCCTTCGGTCACGCTGCACTGATCAATCATTCCACCGGATGCGTAGGCAACTATCGGCTCTGCCTTGGTAAAGCGAAAGCGGTTAATGAAATGACCGACGTCGTCTTTGGTATCAAACCATGTCGACCCTCCATCGGTCGTACCGCTCGTCGTGCCCAAGTCGTGCTGCCCCCAACCGCCGACCCATCCGACCTGCTCGTTGACAAAGCCTACACCCTGCAACCTGACATTCCCGCTAATCGGGATCCGGTTCCAACTCTGGCCGCCATCAGTGGTCTTCAGAATCGCCGCTGCGGTGTAGTTCTCGAGAGACACGAAACCGATTTGCGGAGTAAGGAACTGTATCTTCCAGCCCCATTCGCCGATCGGAAAGTCGATCCCCGAGTCCTGCAGTTTGCTTTGCCAGGTCTTACCGCCGTCGGCGGTAAACATGATCACTGGTGTCAGGCTGTTAAGGGTGGTACCGCCTTTCCCGCCAACCACCCAGCCCTGCAGATCGTCGATAAAGTAAGTGTCAATCAGAAGATTGGCGTGCTCCGCCATGGAAATCGACTCCCAGGTTTGCCCGCCGTCAGCCGTGTGCATGATTGCAGCTTCGCGGTCCGGATATTGCGTACCAGAAGCAAAAACGACGCCTTTGGACGGTGACGAGATGCCGCAGATCGCGCTGGGCAGCGGCGGTAGGTTGGCGGTCATGTCGATCCAGGTTTTGCCGTCCACTGTCCTCCACAGGCGCTGCCGCTGTGTGATTGAGCCGACCCAGCCGTCGGTCGGGCTCGTGAAGCTCATGCAGCGGAGGTAGGTACCGGCGGCGACCGTGTGCTGGATCGTCCAGGTTGCCCCGGCATCTTCGGTATGCACGATCTGACCCGCACTGTTCACGCCCCAGCCGATCTGCGGGCTGATGAACCAGATATCATCATAGCGACGATCGACTGGAGCGGCCGTGGGGCGCCAAGTGTATGCCATTGTGGTTCCTCGCCAGATCAATACGCAATGCAAACGTTGGGACACTTCGGTCTATGCGCACGCCTCTCCGCCTTCGGCCCGACCTCCGTCGATCTCGGTGCAAAGGCGATTTGCTCGGTTCTTGTTCGTGCAGCCACACCCCTCAGATTCGCCGTTGCCATGCTAGCGGAACTCGCCAGGGTGGTGGCAATGAGCCGCCTAGCCCCAGTGCGGACGCAACCGATTTTATATTGCCAAGGTTAGGTTATCGGGCGTGCACCTTCGAGTGCAGCCATCGCATGCTTGCAGGCATCGGCAGTTGGCGACATGGACAATCGTTGGCTTTCTTGGTATGCGCGCAGCAGAACGCTGTGTCCTGCTTGGGGTCTTCTCTGGCTGATGACCCGCCCGATCAACATCAAAGCCGATGCAGCTGCTCCCTGTTCCTTTTGGCGTAGGGCATCGGTCAATGCTCTCCGAGCAGTACATAGAGCGTCCATCCGGCGCCCGGCAACCAGATAACCCTCTGCCAGTGCGGCGAGACGCACTGGATGTTGGATCCGCATCCCAAGTCGCCCATCTTCGACCACCGATTGCTCCAGCAATGCCAAACCCGCCGCCACTTCGCCGGTGCGTACTTTGGCGGTACCGAGGAGATTAGCTACAACGGGCCACATTAGTCGGGCGCCACGCGCGCTCAGGTCCAATGCGACGCACAGCGGATCCAATGCAGATATCGGATCGTCTTGGCTAATCCGTACGTGACCCAGCGCCATCAAAGCCATGGTCATGTGCATGGGATCATGCCGCGATTCAGTCAGCCGGTACGCCCGTGTCGCTGCTTCTATTGCCTCGGTCCAGCGGCCAATATCTGCTAATGCACGCGCCATGTAGCTCAACGCGGTGACCGAAAGTTGCGGCCCAAGCTGGTAGCCTTTTCCGGTGGGGTCATCTCCAGAACCAGCCAACACCTCCGCCAGGCACTGGATCGCCTGCTTGTAGTCGCCCAGTGAATACCATATCAGACCGGACTGATAACGAGCGCGGGCTTTGAGGGCCGGATCGCGAAGCTCCGAGGCCAGGGCGATCGCTTCCTCGCTTGCGCATAGCGCCGATTCAGAATCGCCGCCGAACCAGTATGCGTGGCAACGGAAGACAAGGCAGAGACCCAACCGCGACTTGTCCGCCAATGCGCGCGCTAACGGCTCGGCAGCCGCCAGCGTTTCGGAGACCGCGGTCATGCGACCGAGTACCATCAGCGGTTCGCGCATCGCCAGTTGGAGGTCAAGCGCGAGGCGGAATTTCTCCACATCGTCCGGCAGTCGTTCGAGGCATATCAGGGCTTGCCGGTACAGGTGCAACGCCTCTTCATTGTCGCGCCGCCACCACGCGGCGGCTTTACCAGCCTCATAGGCGTAACCCGCAGCCGCAGCCCAAAGCTCTCCCTGTTCCGCGTGGTAAGCGAGGAGCTCGAAGTTTTTCCGACGCGTGGCCGGATGGACCGTATCGAAGGCAGCGATCAACGCGCGGTGGATGGCGATCCGGCGGAGACGGGGAATTCCCGCATAGGCCGCGTCCTGCGTCAGCGCGTGACGGAAGCGCCATGTCGGGTCAGGGGCCATAGCTACGTGCAGAAATCCTCTCGTCTGCAGACGTTCGACAATGCTCGCCAGCGATGCAGCGTTTAAGCCTGTGAAACGTTGCAGCAATGAATTCGAGCCAGACTGTCCCACGACGGCAGCAACTTGCAGGACTTCTTTCTGTGCACGACTAAGGCGGTCAATGCGCGCACTCAGGAGGCTTCGCACTGAGGGCGACAGTTGACGGCCTGCGATGAATTTTGGGGCTGTCAATCGATATTGCCCGCCGCCTGTGCGGGCGAGCGCACCGTGATCGGCCAGTGCGGCAAGCGTCTCCTCCAGGAAGAACGGGTTGCCGCCGGCTCGCTGTAGGGCGAATGTTTCCAGGATTTCTGTTTCACTGCCGGTGGTTTGCACCAAACCCTCAAACAGTTGTCGCATGTCTTGTTCGGATAGCGGTGCCAGCTCAAGCTCCCTGCGGCTTGGTGATGGTGGCCAGTTAATCTCCAACTCCGATCGACAGGTAACCACCAGAAAAATGCGGTCATTCAATAAGCGCTGCATCAGTTCATGCAAAAGCAACCAGCTTTCAGCGTCGATCCACTGGCAGTCCTCGACCACGAGCGCCAGCGGTGAACTTTGACTGGCACTCCTGAATAGCGAACACACGCCATCCTGGATCCGGCGCAACCGCTCCTCGGCGTCGCAGGCTTGCCAATCGGCATCGTCGACCGCATGCCCGTACAACGCCGCAATCGGCTGATAGACCTTACCATGGTTCCGCGCTGCTATGCAGGTTGCGATCCGCGGGGACAATGTGTCTAACTCGTCATCCGCTTTAAGTTGCAGCAATGATGCCATCAGGTCGCGAATGGTGCGAAAGCTGGCACGCCCATAAGGTAAGGCCTGCGCGATTGCCAGGGTCCATCCATTCTCTTGAGCGACAATCGTCTCGTGAACCAGGCGCGATTTACCCTGTCCGGCTTCCGCCCGGACGACGAGCGTTTGCGCTATCCCTGCCACGACCTGCTCCCGGATGCGAGTAATTATCGCTTGTTCGCGAAGCCGCACTACCATGGGACTGAGGCCCCGTTCTGCGATAACGCCCACCCGGGTGCTACGGTCCCTTGCCCGAAGAAGCACATAAGCCGCGACCGGCTCCGGCAGGCCCTTGACGACCGTTGGGCCGAGGGCTCGCATTTCGAAGTGGCCCTCGACCAAACGTCGCGTACGATCGCTGATCAGGACAGTGCCCGGTGCCGCCATCTGTTCCATGCGGGCAGCTAGGTAGACGTCCTCGCCCTTCGCGTCATAGTTCGTCGCCGTATCCGATGCTGCCGTCTTGACAAGGGCCTCGCCGGAACTGAGGCCAACGCGGATTTCGATGTGGCTATCGATACTCTCTTTAGCCCGACGGAAATCCCGAATAAGTGCCAAAGCGGCGTGGCAAGCGCGGACTGCATGGTCCTCGGCCGCGACCGGTGCCCCGAACAGCGCGAGTACGCCGTCGCCGACGACGCGACATACCGTTCCGCCAAATGCGTGCAGCGATCGTCGCATCCGATCAATGGCGCTGGTCAGGATTTCATCGATACATTCC
>JASHVB010000409.1 GCA_030039695.1 Acetobacteraceae bacterium | reverse complement strand
GTCTCTGCCGAAGCGCGCCGAAATTCTCGCGCCTCGTGATGCACCCGTAGACGCTGAACATGAGCAGCTATGTCGACCGCCAACGCACGCTCGACAGCGCTCGGTTCACCATCGTCGGGTACACGGCCTGCAAACGCTCTTTGTGCGAATCGCGCCACCCGCTGAACGAGGTTCCCGAAGACATCAGCTAGGTCCTTGTTAACGTCGGCAGCAAAGCGTGTGACTCGAAACTCCGTGTCGGCACTTTCGGGCGCATTGGCGATCAACCACCAGCGCCACAGATCAGCGGGCAGGGCTTCGAGCGCGCTGTCGCAGAACACACCCCGCCCCTGACTCGTCGAGAACTTGCCGCCCTCATAGGTGAGCCAATGGAAACCCTTGATGACATCCACCGTATGCCAAGGCTCCCCTGATCCCAGCAGAGTGGCTGGGAAGCTCACTGTGTGAAAGGGTACATTGTCCTTCCCGAGAAATTGCACGTAGTGAGTTTCGCGCGCGGCCTCACCCCACCACCACGGTCGCCAATCCCGCCCGGAATCCGCGGCGGCCCAATCCTGCGTGGCCGAGATATAGGCGATAGGTGCGTCAAACCACACGTAGAAGACTTTACCATCGAAACCTTTCCGCGGCACTGGTACGCCCCAAGCCAAGTCACGGGTAATACAGCGATCCTTCAGATCGCCGGTGAGCCAGCTTCGCGCCAGCGTGGTGACGAAGGGTGGCCAGCCCTGTCGGGTTTCGAGCCACGCGCCTAGCGCATTCAGCAAGGTGGATTGGCGCAGGAAGAGGTGGCGACTTTCGCGCAGCTCTAGTTGTGTATCGCCCGACAGCGCCGAGCGCGGGGCGATCAGATTCTCGGGATCGAGGATACTGCCGCAGGTGTCGCACTGATCTCCTCGCGCGCCGGGATCACCGCAGTGCGGACAGGTGCCGAGCACGTAGCGATCGGGTAGGTAGCGGCCATCGGAAACGGACCAGATCTGAAGGACGCTGCGCTCCTCGATGAGACCGGCGGCATCGAGACGGCGATAGAAGTGTTGTGTCAGTGTATGGTTTGACTGCGCGGAGGAGCGTCCGAAATGGTCGAAGCTAAGGCCGAAGTCGCGGTAAACCTGGGCCTGTAGGGCATGCTGAGCATCGCAATAGATGCGTGGCGATTGACCCGCACGCCCGGCCGCGATCTCGGTGGGCGTGCCGTGCTCGTCCGTCGCGCAAATGAACAGTACTTCGCTGCCGATTTGCCGGTGAAACCGGGCATGCACATCGGCCGGTAAGAGCGAACCAACAAGATTGCCGAGATGCTTTACCCCATTGACGTAGGGCAGCGCGCTGGTGATCAGGATTCGGCGCGACATGGAAACATGCTCCGTGTGGAGAGGTGGATGCGCCGAACCCTCAGCAATCAAAAAGCCCTCCCGCATGGCACGGAAGGGCTGGGTCCAGCGCCCTGCCTATCTGACGCTTACGCGCGTCACCCGCTCCGGCCAGACTCCCCGCGGTCGGGCCAGGGCATTCGCGGGAGCGAGGCGAACAACGGATACATAGCCAACTAAATAGATCAGCGATCCGGGGTGGACAAGAAAATTCTAACGCTGGATTTTCGCCCGCGTTCGGTCCGATGGCGCCGACCGATATCGCCTGGAGCAGCGCGGTGAATGTCCGGTTTTTGGACTGCACCAAGTTGAGGTTCATCGACCGAGAATGGGTCAGGAACGGCTGGCCGGCTCTCACCCTGAGGGCGGTGAAGCCGGCGCACTGATCACACGTCCGTCCGTTCGGCCAAAGTGAGCGCGTCTTCGACATCAACGCCGAGATAGCGAACCGTGCTCTCTTCGTGTGGCCGAGCAGTCGCTGGACCGCTCTCAGATTGCTGGTGGCCTCGCAGATGATCGATGCCTTCGCGCGCCGCAGCAAATGCGTGCCATAGTCTCCTCGCCGAAGTCCGATTCCGGTGGCCCACTCGTCGACCAGCCTGGCATATTGTCGCCTGCTCAGGTGATCGAACGCATTGTTGCGGCTGGGGAAGGCGTACTCGTCGACCGTGCCCCCGGGTGCTCCGGCCACGCCGAGACGCTGGTCCGCGCTGTCTCGAGCATTTCGGACTGGACGGGCCGTCCGGTCTTCTGTTGTACGATGGTGGCCCGGGTTCGCACCCGGCCGCCGCTGACGAGATCGCCAATCCGACCTCAACCACGCACAACCACGCAGCTTGCTGTCGGTGGCGAGGTCAAAGAGGGCTCGGTCGCGCAGGCGCCCTCCCGATCGAGCCAGAATCTAATTGCCGAAACCTGCTGCGGTTTGAGCGGGCGCATGGCACCGGGCTTCCGTCCGACATTCCACGGCCGCCGCTTCTTGGCACCAGGATCGTAAACCGACTGTCCGATCACATCCTCCCCTTTCGGCCACTATCGGCCGGAGGGATTTGTATCGCAGCTGTTCGGGAAATTAAAGGAGAACGGGTGGAAAGCTGACTGTGCAGTTACAGGTGGTAAGCGTGCGAAATCAGGCCTTCGGCGACCCCCGCGCGACAGACGCTCATGGCATTCTTCCGTGACCCGGATCGCCATATTCTCGCGCTCATGCACGAGGCCACAAAAGCTTACGCCCCGGGGTCGGTCTGATGAGCTGCTGACCTAACGAAGAGATCGCCCGGGCAGGCGCCCTGATCTAGCTCAGAGTGCCGTACATGGCCTGCATCTCCTCTGCGACGACCACCTCCGGGGCTAAGCGGGTGCCCTGGGACCAGAACTCGATCGGGATGCCGTTGTCGTCGCGAACGAGGCGAACTGGTTCACCGTGATCGGCGTAGCCAGCGGCAACGGCGACGCGGCCTTCATTCGGGCTGGTGACCTCGATCTCGGGAGCGTCCAAAACAGGGTTGAGGTAAGCCGGAACGGCGACAAGGACCCGATCCCCGGCAGGAAGCAGGTCGATAGCGCCGCCGGCGCCCCACCAGCGACCGGTCCAGTCGCGGACTTCCTTGGTGCGGTCGCCTTTTTTTGCGAGGGCGCTGGCGACGTGAAGTATGCCGTCGAGCCAGGGCCAGGCGAGGCCGTCGCCCGCGTTCGTCAGGACGGCGATGGCGAGGTTGCGTTCAGGAATGGCCACAGTGCGCGAGACGTAGCCGAGCAGACCACCAGAATGGCCGAACCAGTCCCAGTCACCGACCGTGCCGCTCATGGTGCCGAGGCCGTAGCTCGTCGCTATCGTGGCGTGAGGGCATTTCCATTGGCCGCGGGTCATTTCGCGCCGGCTGTCCTGGGAAAGAGGGCTAGTGGCCGCATTGGGCGAGAGCTGTGCAAAGAAGCGGGCGAGGTCGGCTGCGGTGCTGACGAATCCTCCTGCGGGAATGAGGGCGTTCAATGTGTATTCGCCCGGGACGACCTGCCGCCGCCCGAGCAGAACCTTGCCGGTATGGCCGCGGGCAAAAGGCGTGCCTGGCGGAAGCGGCATATCGGGATCGATCTCGGTGAGGCCGAAGGGCGCGATCACCTCGCGGCCGATCCAACCAGCGTACGGTTCGCCACTGATGGCCTCTATCACCATGCCAAGCAGCGCGAAGCCGTGGTTTGAGTATTTAAAGCGGGTATTGCGGTCGAGGACGGGGGGCCTGGCAAGGTCAGACAGGATCTCCGCTTTATCCGCGAAAGGTCGGAGACCGGCGTACTGGTTGCCGGCATTACCGTCGCGGGTGAGGCCGGCAGTGTGGGACATGAGCTGGGCGATAGTGGCCTGGGCGACGTCGTCGTGTAGGCCTGTGATGAAGGCGCCAACCTTGTCGTCGAGTTTGAGCTGGCCGCGTTCGCGCAGGAGCATCAGGCCAGCGGTGGTGAAGCTCTTGGAGTGGGACGCGATACGGAACCGGTGACGTGGGGTGAGCGGCTCGGCGGTGGCGAGGTTGGCGGAGCCGGCGGCATGCTCAAGGACAAGGTCGCCTTCGTGCACGATGGCAAGCAGGCACCCGACTTGGTCTGAGCGGCGGAGCTGGTAGTCGATCCAGGTGGGGATATAGGCGACGGTGTGCTGGAGCCAGTCTTCCATGTGCGGGTCCTAAAAAGGGGAGACGGAGTGGGATCGCTCTGCGACACGGTAGCGCACTCGGTTATCTCCGAAACAGGTGGGAACCGATCTTCGGATCTCGCACCTATCCTGACGCAACAGTATCGAGAGGAGAGCTGCCGGTGCGACACATTGCTCCGATTGCACTCACGATCACGCAACCGAGTTCCACCCCGACGCCCAGCTTGGTTTCATTTAGGTGATACGTCGGGATCCCGTGCGTCCGCGCGTGGAGCAAGGGCGGAGCATCAGCACTGTTAGCGATTACGATGCAAACGGTCGCACGAAGACAACCGTCGCCCACCGCCTGCAGGATGGCCTTCATGCTGCTCCTGCCATGTGAGGCCAAAAAGCCGATTTTCAAAGCGCTGCACGATGGGGCAGCCACGAATCTCACATCGCAAGGCAACGGGCCGTCAAGGGGGGTTGGCCCACCGCCTGGAGAGTGTTGACGCAACTCGCCAAGAAGGTTTGCGGCATCCCATAGCAATGATGGCCGATCTCCGCTCCCGATCAGTTGAGATAAGTCTCTCAATGACCGACATCGCGCAGAGCTGGTGCCGACCTACGGCTGCGGATCGCTGCTTTCGGGATCGGCGGCCTTGTTCCCCGATGACTGGCTGGGTTGGTCGAAACCTGCCGTCAATCCCAGGATCGGCCGCATCGCGTCGCATCCGGCCGATCCGTTGTCGCGTGATATCGGTTGTCGATTGTTTACCCCAGTCCGACCCGCGCGATCGCCTCCGCATGGACCTGGGCGCAATCCACGACGCGGAACGGGTATTCGGGCTTGTCAAACGCCAAAAAGAGATCGGTTCCACCGAGTACAACGGCTTTCGCGCCGTGCACGTCGATCAGTTGTGTCGCTGCATTCTCGAAGAATGTCCGTTGCTCACGGGTCGCTCTTCCCGAAACCGCCATGGCGATGTAGTGCGCGTGCGCCGCTTGCAGTTCGACCGCGGGAAGCGACACTACCTCCACGGTCGAGAGGCCGTACAAGCGAGACTCCATGACCGCACGTGTACCCAACACGCCGACTCGCTCTATGCCTATGGTGGAAAAATACTCCTCCAGTGCCGTCAGTCCGCTGATCAGCGGCAGGCTTGAGATGGGAGCGAGATCTTTTGCGCAGAAATGGGCGCCCATAGAGGTTAGAGCGACCGCCGCACATCCACCCGCCTTCAGCTGATCGATGTATCCGGCGAATATCGCAGCCTGTGCAGCCGGCTCGCCGGCTTCCAAATGCTGCACCAATTCGCGTGCGTCAGCGTTCACGATGGTAAGCTCCAGCCGCCTTTCGGCCTGCGCATAGAGCTTCACGAGCGCGCGGTAATAAAACTCCGTCGCCGCCGGTCCAATCCCACCGATCAAGCCAATGTGCATGGAGTTCACCTATCCACGTTCATGACGTACGTCTCTGGCGCATTGGCCACAACATTCGTTCTGAGGCTAACCCCCCCTTCATAGCCGTTGAATAGCTTTGTCGTGACGGCGACGTTCCGGTGATCGCGCCTCGCGCAAGGCGGTTGCTGCCCCCCGGTCGAGGAACGTCCTATATTGGTGATCCAAGATGCGTCGTCCAGTATCTAACCTGGGTCGGGGGCCGCAGCGGTCAGATGAAAGCCGTCTTGGGTGGGGTTGCAACGGTCAGGTTACGGACCACGATCGTACGAAAGCCGACATTCGGCTCAACGCAAGATTGACGGAGACCAAGCCGGCAGATTTCAAGTGCGTCGCGCGTCAGGGCTGGCATGACATCAGGTGAAGATCGAGCCGGGCTGCCTCGCATGGGTCGTTGGATTTGCACGAGGCGCGGCTTACCGCTGGACCGAAGAGCGAACTCTTGCCGCAGCCCGACCCTGATGCAGTAATGGCCACCAATACCGGCTTTCAGGAACCACGATGGTACGACGCGGAACGGCTCGTCCACCGCCTCGGTGGCCGTGGGTGTCGGGGCGCGATAGGCGCCCTGTCAGCAAATGGTCGAGCAGTAGCTGCCCGCACCATCAGCCAGATGCACGCGCAGGGGGAACACGGCGCGTTAGATTATTGCGAACCGCGTCGTCCACATTCCGATTCACAAAGAACAACCGAATCATCTCACGCTCGCCAAGCACCTCGCTGAGACACGTGAACGCAGAGAAGGGCACCAGGATCAGGAACATGATCAGGCAGACCGCGAGGCCCTGAAAGAATGTCGGTCCGACCACATGATTGAGCGAGTCTGCGACCGCCCTGCCGTGGATGAAGCCGACGGCCAGCTCCTCGAGCGTGGTCAGGACGAGCAGCACGATGAGATACGTCAGCGAAAGATAGAGGGTCGGCCAGATCAGCGGTTTGTTCCGGTATCCCATCCCTACGTGCAGCATACGACCAACGAGCATGAACTTGGCCATAATCAGCGCCTTGATCGCTGTGAGCCCCCATATTTCGTAATGAATACCTTCTGCGCGCAGAATTGCGCTTTTGAATAGAATCAGAGCGCCGAAACATACGTAGAGGTAAGCAGAGATCGCCGCCAAGGCCTTGAATTCTTCGACCAACTTCGAACGTATGGAACCACTGGAGTGCGTCTGCTCACTCATAATTCCCTCCGGAAAAGTGGAGCAGATGACGGTGGCGGCAGGCTGGCGTTTCATTAATCGTCCGGAACAGAACGTCGGCAGGCTCGCCGCAACACTGGTTCCGCCCGCGTCGAATCGGGTAGGTTGCGGCACCTCTAGAAGCGAGACTTGGTGTCGGGCAACGTGCCACGCGTGGCGACTCTGGTCAACGCAACCACAATCGGGCTGTCCTCACTTGTGCGCTCACGGTAGCAGGCGCAGGCGGCGTCTGTAAGACCACGAGGGCTGAGATCTGGCTGCCAAGTCTGATGCTGCCTGGCTATTCAGATTCCGCGAAGTCGGGCTGAAACTCTACCGCTGGGGAGCCTGTTCCCTGGATGACCGCTTCGCGTCGATTTCAGACCGTTGCCCTACGCTGATTGACCCGGAATCTTGTCCACGTAACGGCGTTGCGGTGTGCGCCAGTGCCTGCCTCAGGGCTTTGGAACCTCGTCGCGCAAAGGGATTCCTTCGAGTATGCGACGGTAGCCAAGCCGCGACAGGTCGAGTGTCTGGTAGCGTCCGTGCAATAACAGTTCGCTGAGTCCGCGGCCGACCGCCGGCGCTTGCATCAGGCCATGCCCTGAAAAGCCGAGTGCGATGTGGAAATTTCCGAGCCCTCCGACCCAGGGCCCGAGGATCACATTATTGTCGAGCGTGTTCTCATCGTAATGCCCGGCCCACGCGCTCTTGACCTTCAGCGCCTCGAATGCCGGCACCCGCTCGGCGAGACCGGGCCAGATAGCCTCGTCGAAATAGGAATAGTCGATCTCCCAGTTGAACCCATGCGGCTCGGCATAGGTCGTGTTGCCGCAGATATACCCGTCGCCCTGCGGCCGAAAGCTGACATTGCCACTGATGTGACGCGTCAATGGCATCCGCTCGAGCTGCTCGCGGATCTCGAAATAGAAAGTCAGCCGGTGTAGTGGTTGGACCGGTATTTTCATCCCGACGCGTTCGCATAATTCCGGTCCCCAGCAATTGGCGGCGTTGACCACGTTGTCAGCGGCGATGCGTTCCCCCGATTCGAGCCGCACTGCGGCGACCCGCTTTCCGGTGACTTCAAAATCGACGGCGCGATCCTTCACGTATCGGATGCCGAGGCTGACCGCCTTGCGGCGAAATCCCATCAAGACGCTATACGGGTCAAGGTAGCCGTCATCCGGCGAGAAGGCCGCGATATCGATGTCGTCGACCCGAATTGACGGGAAGCGATGCTTAACCCCCTTGCGGTCGAGCAGTTCGACCCTCGCGTCGTGCGCGGTCTGCACTCGCCAGTTCGCCATCAGTGCGTCGATATCTCCTTTGCCAGAGCCGAGCCAGAGATATCCTGCGCGTTGGAAGTCGATCCGCGCCGGCTCGCCGTTGACCGCCATCAACGTCTCGAACTGGCCATAGATTTCGTGACCATACTGCGACATGCGGATATTTTCGGGCACCGTGTAGAGCTGGCGGATCCCGCCGGTGGCGCGCGGGGTGGCAGCGAATTCGTAGGTCGGATCTGGCTCGACCACGACGACGTCGCCGGCATGCCCGGCCTGTGCCAGATAATAAGCGATCGACGAGCCGATGACGCCGCCGCCGATGATAACGACCTTGGCCAAGTTCCCCTCACGGATATCGGTTTCATGGGTGGTTCGGCTGAATAGCACGGCTGTGGCCAGGGCGACAATCACCGCGGTGTTACGACATGACCGACGCCGGTATGGATGACGTCTTGCCATCCAACTGAGCCATTGCGGTCAAAAGGTGATAATGAGCGCTCAGCACGAAAGAAATTGATGAAGTCGAAGGACGTCGTAAGAATTGTAATTTATCGACCGCGGGGACGACGATCGCGCACCGTCGGTCGTCGCGAACTAGTACAGCGATTTCTTGTTCCGAATCGTATCAGGCGGCTTTCTCAAGCATATACGACCATGTGTGAACCACAGGATCGCGATTGATGAGGTCGATAGCGGCCATGATGCGATCTTTGAGCTCCTGTTTCGAGGCAACACGGATATGGCGGAGGGCCGAGCGCGCAAGCTTGGAGAAGAAGCCCTCGACAAGATTCAGCAAGGAGCCGTGCTTGGGCGTGAAGGTGAATTGAAATCGCCCGTCCGGTTGGGCTGCGAGCCAGGCCTTGGTCTCTCTCGAGATGTGAGCTGAATGATTGTCGAGGACCAGGCGGATCGCGGTATCGGCTGGATAGGCCGCATCAAGGAGCTTGAGGAATTCGACGAACTCGCGACTGCGGTGACGATCTTTGACCAGGGCATGGACTTGGCCGGTCAGCAAATCAATGCCAGCCAGGAGGCTTACGGTGCCGTGGCGTTTGTATTCGTGATCCCGGGCGAAAGTCGGATGCTCGCCCGGCACGGGCGGAAGGTCGGGGGCGGTGTTTTCGATCGCTTGAATGCCCGGCTTCTCGTCGTAGGAGACGATGGCGACCTGACGGCTCGGCGAGGTTACGGCTTCGGCTGCTTCTTGCTTCAAGATCTTCACCTGACGGTAGACGCACAGCACCTCGGCCA
>JASHVB010000408.1 GCA_030039695.1 Acetobacteraceae bacterium | reverse complement strand
GACGGGCTGGTGTTCGTCGCGCGACGCGCGGACCTGCCAAACGCGGAAGGCGAGGCAGGTGGTTGGCAACTTCCGCAGGGTGGCATCGATGCGGACGAGGATCCGCGTAGGGCGATTGTGCGAGAGCTGGCCGAGGAGATCGGTACCGACCGGGCCACGATCATCGGCGAACATCCTGAGTGGCTGACCTACGACCTGCCGCCGCATCTGGTCGGTATCGCGCTGAAGGGCCGGTACTGCGGCCAGAGGCAGCGCTGGTTTGCGCTGCGCTTCACCGGCCAGGACAGCGATATCCGACTCGACCTTGATCCGCACCCGGAATTCGACGCCTGGCGCTGGGCGGAGCTGCGCGAACTGCCGGCGCTGGCCGTCGATTTCAAGCGGGCGATCTACGAAGTGCTGGCGGAGTCGTTCGCGAGATTCGCCGCCCGGTAGTCTCTCGTACGCCACGCGCGGGAGCGGTCAAGGTGCGAAGCGCTGCGGGTAGCGCGTATGCACCTCGTGCCGGCTCTTGCCGCGCATCCCGCGACCCGCCACCTTTCCGTCATGGATCAGCCCGTTAGCCTCAGTGCCGCCCGCGATGACACGCTATGGGCGGTCGTCGCCTCGGTCGGCCGCACCACCCGGATTGCCGAGATCTTCTCCAACCGCCTCGCCGCACTTGCCGACCAGGCGTGGCGCGAACAGCAAGTGCGTGCCTACGCGGCGTTCCTGCGTACATCGCGCCAGCCGCCGCCAATGTACACAGTCAAGCCGATTCGACGCGCTGACCTGCCGCGCGCCTGGCGGCCGCTGCCGGCACTGGGGTTTCTGCACGGCCAGTTCATCTGAGAGCAGCAAAACCTCTCCCGCTTCGCGGACGAGGTCGTGTTGCCACGCTCAACGCGCGAAGAACATCTGAGTCAACAGATAGTCCATCGCCAGGATCAGGATGGACGCGCCAACCACGGCCGACGTGGTCGCCGCGCCAACGCCCTGGGCGCCGCCGCGGCTGTGATAACCTTGGTAACAACCCATCAGCGCGATAACGAAGCCGAACACCGCCGCCTTCACCAGCCCCGACACAACGTCCTCAGTCCGCATGAAGTCCAGCGTGTTGCTGAGATAGGTGTTCGGATTGAAGCCAAGCGTCAGCGTGGACACGATGAACCCGCCCATCACGCCGAGGATATCGGCGATGACCACCAGGGCCGGCAGCGCGATGACTCCGGCAAGCAACCGCGGCGCGACCAAGTATTTCATCGGGTTGGTCGAAAGCGTCGACAACGCGTCGATCTGATCGGTGACCCGCATCGTGCCGAGCTCGGCCGCCATCGCCGCACCGATTCGCCCAGCCACCATCAGGCCGGCGAGTACCGGACCAAGTTCGCGCGTGATTGACAGGACGACGATGTTGGGGATCGCACTCTCGGCCGAATAGCGCGAGAACCCGGTATAGGACTGCAGCGCCAGCACCATGCCGGTGAAGATCGCAGTCAACGCGACAACCGGCAGACTGAAATAGCCCATTTCGACCAGCGCCGCGCCAAACAGGCGAGTGTAAAATGGCGGACGCAGCAGGTGCGACAGACCCTGCATACCGAACAGCGTCGCCGCACCCGTGCGGCGGCATATGGCGATGGTGGCGCGCCCGATGGCCGCCACCGCATTGAGCAGTGGGTTCACGCCGGACGATAGTCACGGTGGAAACGACGGCCGAGCGAGGTCAACACCTCATAGCCATTGGTTCCCGCAGCGATGGCCACGTCGTCGGGCGTTTGCACCGTGCCGAGCAATTCAAGCCAGCCTCCCGGCTGGATGGCCGGATGGCCGGTCACATCGAAGGTGGTGAGGTCCATGGAGACGCGGCCTACCAGCGGGACCGGGGTGCCGTCAAAGAATGCACGGCCGCGGCCGGACAGGGCGCGGTGCCAGCCGTCGGCATAGCCGATGCCGACGGTGGCAATGCGTGATGGGCGGGTGGCACGCCATGTCGCGTTGTAGCCGACACTCTCTCCCGGCTGGAGCTCGCGAACCGACAGCACACGAGTGGTGAGACGCACCGGAAGGTGCATGGGATTCGGCCGGCCCGGCGTCGGATTGATGCCGTAGAGCGCGGCGCCGGGACGGGCGAGGTCAGATCTCCAGGCGGCCCCGAGAAAAATGCCAGACGAGTTGGCCATGCTGGTCGGCGCCGTCGGCAGCCCGGCGCAGGCTGCGGCGAAGCGGCGGCGTTGCGCTTCATTCAGCGGCTCATCTGGACATTCGGCGGCGACCAGATGGGTCATGATGTAGCGCAGCTCGATGCCCACCAGTCGGCTGTGATCCTGCTGGATCGTCGCCAACTCATGCGGATCGAGGCCCAGCCGCGACATGCCAGTATCGACGTGCAAAATTGCCGGCAGCACGCGTCCTGCCGTGCGGGCGGTGGCTGTCCAGGCATCGATCTCGGCAAGCGAATTAAGCACAGGGGTAATGCCGTTGCCGACGTAGTCCGGTTCGCTGCCAGGCTGTGGACCGCCGAGCACGGCGAGCATCGCCCCTGGCACGCGATCGCGGATCGCCATTGCCTCGTCCAATAGAGCGACAAAGAAGCTGCCGCAGCCCGCTCGATGCAGTGCCGGCGCGACATCGGCCGCGCCAAGGCCATACGCATCCGCCTTCACCACGCCGGCGACCTGTCCGGCCGGATGGTGCTGACAAAGGATGCGCCAGTTCGCGACAATGGCGCCGAGATCAATCTCGAGCCGCGCCGCGGCGGCGGAATGGTGCAGCGGCATAGCGTTCTCGTCAGCTTATCGCCGCAGGACGTCGACGACGGCGGCGGCGCGCCGCTCGGCAGCTCGGTTCACCAGGTCGTGCATCAGACAAGCAATCCGGTCGGCGCAGCATAGGTAGCCGGACAGGTATCATATTCCCCGGGCATGGCCACGCCTTTCGGCCGTCCGCGTCGACACCGTAACGCCACGACGCAGCCACGCAGCGCTACAGGTGATCGGAGAATGTGACAACTCGGGCTTCTCTGAGCGCCGCGGTCGGCCGGCCTGGTGAGCGATCTCTCCAATCATGCGCGCGGTGCTGACATGGATCGGTTCACCGCGCGTGTCGCGCGCGATTGATCGCGACGACCCTGGATGCCGGCAAGCGACCGTCGAGCGGCGCAGCCACTTCCCAGCGCGGGAACACGCGCATCCCACTGCACCGATCGGGACGGCGGTGACTCCGCCGCGCGCCTCGTTCGCTGGCCCGGGCTGACGGTTGGCAGTTGGCAGCACGCGGTAGCCGAAGTTGAATGCGAAGAGCGTGGTAAAATGCTCCGACGCGAGTCGGAGGGATGCAAGGGCAGGATATCTTCGCGGAGCATCTCTGCCGCGGCCCTCGCGGTCGCAGCATCGCCGGGCCGGTCTTACAGGTGCGACTCAAGTCAGTGGCTGGCATAGCGAAACTGCGTCGTCGGTATGGGCGCACTGGGTTCTCAGCAATCTGCCAGGCCCATAAACCAGTACCTGACCCACAAACCCGTAATTGTGGCTTGGTTGCCCGACCGCAGTCCCCGGAGCACCCTGATTATGCACTCGGGGAGAGAACGCACATGCTGCGCAGCGAACACCGCATCCTGACGACGCACACTGGCAGCCTGCCACGCCCGCCAGCTCTGACGGAACTTTACGCACGCCGCGCCGCCGGTGCGACTGTCGATGAAGCCGCCATCGATTCCGCCGGGAGGGCCGCGACGCGCGATGTGGTACGCAAGCAAATCGCTGCCGGTGTCGACATCGGCAACAACGGCGAGCAAATGCGAGAAGCTTTCTTCCTCTACGTCCGGCACCGCATGAGTGGCTTCGGCGGAAGCTGGAGCCGCAAGCCTATGGCGGATGCACTGCGTTATCCCGGTTTCCTTGCCTGGAGTGATTCTGCCAACCGTCCGTCGGTCAGCAACCGCGACGGCATCCCGAAGGCGATCGGGCCCGTGAACTACGTGAAGCGCTCCGCGGTGGAAGCCGAGTGTACAGAGTTCTGCGCTGCCCTCAATGAAGCTGGCACAGCAAGCTTTGCCGAGCCGTTCATGACCGCACCCTCGCCCGGCATCATCGCAACCGCGATGCAGAACGAGTACTATGACACATTCGACGCCTACCTCGCCGCGTTGGGCGAAGCTGTTCGCGTCGAGTACCTGACGATCGTGGAAAACGGCTTCTTGCTGCAGATCGATGCACCTGATCTCGCGCTGGAACGCCATGTCGCGTTTCAGGATCGGCCGACAAGCGAGTTCGTTGAATTTGTGGAAAAGGTGGTGGCGACCATCAACCACGCCCTGCGCGGCATCCCGAAGGAGAATGTCCGCCTGCATGCCTGCTGGGGAAATTACGAAGGGCCGCATGATTGTGACGTTGACCTCGTGGCGATTCTGCCGGCGATCAGCCGCGCCAACGTGGGAGGATGGGTGCTGCCCTTCGCCAATCCGCGTCACGCGCACGAGTACCGCTGTGCGGCAAATCTCCCACTCGATGACGGTCAGGTGGTGGTCGCCGGGGTGATCGATCCGCTCACCAATTTCGTGGAACACCCCGAGGTGGTCGCGGACCGGATCGAGCGCGTCGCTCAGGTCGTGGGAGATCCCACGCGAGTCCTGGCGGGAACGGATTGTGGGTTCGATACGTCCGCCGGTCGCGGCCGCGTCGCAGCCGATGTCGTCTGGGCAAAGTTGGCGGCAATGGCCGAGGGTGCCAAGATCGCGTCGCACCGGCTGGGCATGGCTTAATCTCTATCATTCTGAGGGGCGCGGGTGACGATGCAATCTTGCTCGTGACAACCCGCCCTGTCGCGGTGCGACGGGTTGCGGATTGCTTCGGCGGTTCTTGCCCCACGATGACCAGGCCCGAGCAAGCGGCTCAATGAGGCGTACTACTTCAGCACCACGGTCGGGTCCTCCCCGGCCGCGCTCAGCCCGAGCTTGCGCAACAGCCCGCCTAGCACCCCCAGCTCCTCGCA
>JASHVB010000407.1 GCA_030039695.1 Acetobacteraceae bacterium | reverse complement strand
CCCCCGCGCGAGGCAATGGAATTCGATGTGGTGATCGTGGGCGGCGGGCCGTCCGGCCTCGCCGCAGCGATCCGCCTCAAGCAACTCGCACCCGACGCCGCCGTCTGTCTGGTGGATAAAGGCGGCGAGATCGGCGCGCATATCCTCTCCGGCGCGGTGCTGGAGACGCGCGCGCTCAACGAGCTCATTCCGGACTGGAAGGAAAAAGGTGCGCCGCTCGATACGCGGGCAACCGACGACCGCTTCCTCTACCTGACAGCGACGCGCGCCTTCCGCCTGCCAACGCCGCCGCAGATGCACAACGATGGCAACTACATCGTCTCGCTTGGCAATGTGTGCCGCTGGCTTGGGCAACAGGCCGAGGCGCTTGGCGTCGAGATCTATCCTGGCTTCGCGGCGGCTGACTATCTCGAAGAAGACGGCCGCGTCGTCGGCATCGCCACCGGCGACGTGGGTATCGGCAAGGACGGCCAGCCCACCGCCAATTTCCAGCGCGGCATGGAGCTGCGCGCCCGCTACACGTTGTTCGCGGAAGGCTGCCGCGGATCGCTGTCGAAACGGCTGATCGAGCGATTCAACCTGCGAGAGGGTCACGATCCCCAGACCTACGCGATCGGCATCAAGGAGCTGTGGGAAATCCCCAAAGAGAACCACAAGCCTGGCCTGGTGGAGCACACAATTGGCTGGCCACTCGATCGCAGCACCTACGGTGGATCGTTTCTATACCATTTCGACAACAATCTGATCTCGTATGGCTTCGTCATTGGTCTCGACTACAGCAATCCGTGGCTGTCACCATTCGACGAGATGCAGCGCTTCAAGACACATCCCGAGGTGCGTAAGCATTTCACCGGCGGGCGTCGCATCGCCTATGGCGCGCGCGCGCTGAATGAAGGCGGCTTCCAATCGATCCCGCGCCTGACGTTCCCTGGTGGCGCGCTGATCGGCGACGCGGCCGGCTTCGTCAACGTGCCGAAGATCAAGGGCACGCACACGTCGATGAAGTCCGGCATGTTAGCCGCAGAAACGGTAGCCGAGGCGCTGGCCGGCGACCATCCGGCGGAGCTGACCGGCTATCCGGAGAAGCTGCGAGCGAGCTGGGTGTGGGAAGAGCTCGCGAGCGTGCGCAACATTCGCCCAGGCTTCGCGAAGTTCGGCCTGTGGGGTGGGCTGGTCAACGCCGCGGTCGACACCTACCTGCTCCGCGGCAAGGCGCCCTGGACCTTCCATCATCCGCACCCGGACAACGAAACATTGCGCAACGCCGACGCCGCGCCGCGCATTACCTATCCGCGGCCCGATGGTACGCTGACGTTCGACCGGCTGTCGTCGGTGTTCATCAGCAACACGAACCATGAAGAAAACCAGCCAGTGCATCTGCATCTGGGCAATCCGGAACTAGCGATCCGCGTGAACTGGGATCGCTACCGCAGTCCGGAGGCGCGTTACTGTCCGGCCGGCGTCTACGAGATCGTCGGGGCGGAGGAAGGCGAACCGCGTCTGCAGATCAACGCGCAGAATTGCGTGCACTGCAAAACCTGCGATATCAAGGATCCGATGCAGAACATCGACTGGGTCACGCCAGAAGGTGGCGGTGGACCGAATTATCCTGGCGGGATGTAGTGCAGACTGTCTAAGTCATGTATGGCAAGCTCTCTGCGGCCATCGCAAGGCCGAAGCAATGTCTCGCTGAAGGTCGCTTGCACGTTGAGTTTACGTAATGACATGCGGCGAACGTTGGACACTTTTTCGCCGCAATGCGACAAATCCGCATGACATGTCGCGCAGCCGTGAAGTAACTTGCTTTTATGCAGCAACCTCGTCATCTGACCCGGGCTTCCCTCCTGGTGCTTTCCTTGCTGTCCGCCTGCGCGGCCGCAGAACCTCGCCCCGTTGGTGCGAACCCCGACCCGCGCGCGCCGTCTGGCGTGGACGCGGACATCCTCATCGGCCACGTCGCGGAGCTGCAATCCGATCCGGCCGTCGCCGCTGGCGCATTCGACAAGGCGCTCGCAGTCCGGCCGAACGACCCGGATTTGGTGCAGCAGGCGTTCGTCGCGTCGCTGCTGGACGGCCGGTCCGACACGGCAGTGTCGCTCGCGCGCCAACTGCCTGACAACCAGATCGCACAGCTGCTGCTGGTCAACCAGGAGGTGCGGGCGAGCCGGTGGACGGCGGCAGAGACGCGCTTGCGCGCCATGTCGCGCCAGGGCCTGACGCAGCTCGTCCAGCCCCTGGTTCTAGCCTGGAGCCAGGCGGGTGCCGGGCAGACCGACGCGGCACTGGCCACGCTGCAGCCGCTCATCGCCGGCCAGCAATTTCGTGGCATGTTCGCCCTGCACGCCGCTATGATCGCCGATCTCGCCAATCGAACGGCAGACGCCACGAAATTCTACCGCATCGCCAATGCCGATATGCCAGACCTCAATCTGCGGCTGGCACAGATATTGGCGAGCTGGCAGGCGCGCGCCGGCCATCCGGCGGACGCAGCGCGCACCCTCGCCGACCTAGCCGACGCGGCGCCCGATATGGGCATCGCTTTGCCCGGGCTGCTCGCGGCCACCGGGCAGCGGCCCGTCACCGGTCCGGCCGACGGGATTGCCGAAGCCTACCTGGCTCTGGCGGCAGCGCTGCGCGGCGGCGATTCCAGCGACCTGGCGATGATCATGCTGCGCCTTGCGCTCGATCTGCGGCCCGACTTCCCCGCAGCGCGGCTCGTGGGGGCGGAAATCTTGTCGGATGGCGGCCATCACGCGGAGGCACTGCGCATGCTGGCCAGCGTGTCCGACCGCGACCCGCTCAGTCCCGTCATCCGGATGCGCCGCGCTGAGTTGCTGGCGGAGCTGGGCCGCACCGCGGACGCGCAGCAAGAGCTCGACCGCCTCGCGGCGCAGTTCCCCGACAATCCCCTGCCCGCGATCGAGCAAGGCGACATTTACAGCGGAACACACAAATACCGCGAGGCGGCGGCCGCCTACAGCCGCGCCATCGATCACATGCAGCCGGTGCGGCGAGGCGACTGGCCGGTGTTCTATCAGCGGGGTATCGCCTACGACCAATCGCATCAATGGCCGCGGGCCGAGGCGGATTTCCGCCGCGCCCTCAGCCTGGCGCCCGATCAGCCGTCGGTGCTGAACTATCTCGGCTACACCTGGGCGAACAAGGGTCAGCACCTGACCGAGGCGCGGCAGATGCTGCAGAAAGCCGCCGCGGGACGGCCGGACGATGGCGCGATCATCGACAGCCTTGGCTGGGTAATGCTGCACCAGGGCGAGGTGGCGCAGGCCGTTGCTACGTTGCAGCGCGCGGTCGAGCTGGAACCTGAGGACTCGACCATCAACATGCATCTCGGCGATGCCTATGCGGCGGCGGGACGCAGGTTGGAGGCGCGGTATCAGTGGCGTCGCGCGCTGACACTGAACCCGACGCCAGACGACGCGACGAAGCTTGAAGCGAAACTGCAGTTGCCGAAGGGCGGAGCGGTGGTCAGCGGGCAGTGACGCCACGTGGCGGCGCAGTCACCGAGCATGCGTCAGCCAAGCTGAACCTTTACCTGCACGTTATCGGCCGGCGCGACGACGGCTTCCACTTGCTTGACAGCCTGGTTGTCTTCGCCGGCGTGGGCGACGTCGTGCATGCCGCGCATGCGGATCATCTGTCGCTGTCACTGAGCGGGCCGTTCGCACCGGCACTGGAAGGAGACGCAGACAATCTCGTGCTGCGCTCGGCACGCGCGCTGGCAAGGGAGCTCGGCCGGTCGCCGCAAGCGCACCTGACGCTGGACAAGCGCCTGCCGGTCGCCTCCGGCATTGGCGGCGGTTCGGCCGATGCGGCGGCGACGCTACGCGCGCTGTGCCGGCTGTGGACCTGTGCGGCCGACCCGGCAGCGTTGGCACGCCTTGCACTGACGCTCGGGGCTGACGTGCCGGTGTGCCTGGCGTCGCGGCCGCTACGCATGGGCGGCATTGGTGAGCACCTCGAGCCAGCGCCAGAGCTGCCAGATTGCGGCGTGGTTCTGGTCAATCCCGGCGTCGCGGTCGCCACCGCATCGGTGTTTCGGTTGCGTGCCGGAACCTTTTCCACGCAGGCGCGGTTGCCGTCGCGCTGGAATGATGCCGCCGCCATGGCGGCAGACCTGCGGCAATTGCGCAACGATCTGGAGGCGCCCGCGCGCAGCCTCTGTCCGGCCATTGACGCCGTCTTGTCAGCACTGGCCGCACAGCCCGGCTGCATGCTGGCCCGCATGAGCGGTTCTGGCGCCACCTGTTTTGGCTTGTTTGCAACCCCGCAGATCGCAGCGGAAGCGGCGCCCAGGCTGATGCGTGAGGCGTGGTGGGTGTGGGGCGGCGGCCTCCAGTCTGGCAGTCGATGAAATCGTGAGCGCAATTCTGTCTCAGCGCGACTACGTCAATACTCACCGCCACGTCGGAAGCGCGCGTCCGCGGCTGCCGCCATCAGCCGTGACGAACGCGGGCCGCTGCGCCGGCACCACATCGGCGCAATCGTGTCTCGTGGTGATCTAGCCGCGTCGCCACCCGCAACGCCTGATCGGCCAGTCTCCGCGATGGCGTCAGCGCCACATCGGCTCGCATAAGCACTCGCGCGCAGACCGTGGCCTCATCACGGTCGAGGTGATCCACGTGCGGCGGCACTCGATGGTGTGCCGGATGCGAGCTCATCGTCAGGCGGATTTCAGGTTCCAGATCGTGCCGCGCGAAATCACCGATGAAGAGGCCTTCCGGATCGCAGATCTCGAAAACCGGAGCCGTCGTGATCTGTCGGACTATGAGCGCACCCGTGACCGAACTGTACCCGGGCCTTGGAAGCAAAGTCAGTGATGGGCCTTGCTCCCGGGTCCAGGTACATCTGGTTTACGCGATCAACATCGGCATACGCAGGCTGCGGGAATCCCGCCGCGGCCAGTCTTGTCAGTGCCCGCCGCTCAGAGGAGAAGCCGCCACGAAATCGACGAAGAGCCGAATGCGGGGCGGTATTGGATTCCCTGGCTGGAAGGTGACGAACAGCTCGATCTCGTCGCACCAGTAATCAGCCAGGCACTCAACGAGGCGCCCGGCCAGCAGGTCCTCGGCCACATCCCACAGCGCCTCCAGGGACAAGCCCCGACCTTCGAGTGCCCAACCGTGCAGCACGTCGCCGCTGCTGCTGGAAAGGTGGCCGCCGACCCTGATCTCCTCCACGCCGTTCTCGGTGCGGAACCGCCAGTGATCGTGCAACCGATGTCGGCGGGCGAGGCGCAGGCATTCGTGAGCGACGAGATCAGCGGGCCGTTCAGGCTTGCCCCTCACCGCCAAATAGGATGGCGCGCCGCAGAGAACGCGGCGCATGGATGCGATCTTGCGCGCGATGACGGCCGGATCGTCAGGACGGTCAATCCGCAGAGCGACGTCGATCCCGTCCTGTCCAACTTCCAGGCCAGCATCGGAGAGCATCAGATGGACTTCCAGCCCAGGATGCTGTGCGGCAAAGTCCGCCAGGAGCGGGGCAATCCGGCGCCGGCCGAGTTCAACCGGCGCGCCAACCTTCAGCAGCCCCCGCGCCACTGCACCCCGTGCCGAGACCTCCGCCTCCGCGTCACGCAGCGACGTAAGGATGCCGCAGCAATGCTGGTAATAGAGCGCACCTTCGTCAGTCAGGCGAAAGCGCCGCGCGCTGCGCTCGGCCAAGCGGACACCGAGGCGCATTTCCAGCGCCAACAGCCGACGGCTGACGGCGGGCGGCGAGGAGCCTGATGCCAGGGCGCCGGCGGAAATGCCGCCTGCCTCCACGACGGCACAGAAAAGTTCCGCGTCACCGATACCATCCGGCACCACACGCTCCATGTTTTTGACCAGCGGAATCATAGCATCCGCCAAGGCCGGTTTCCGGACCTCGTGCGGGGATCCATCTCTGTCGGCACGCAAACGGTCACCAAGAGGAGGAGATCATGCGCGCGATACAATTCCGGAGCTTCGGCGATCCCTCCGTTCTGGAGCTCGCTGAGGTGGCCACCCCGGCTGCCGACGCAGCCACCGCCGTGGTGCGGGTCATGGCGGCGTCGATCAATCCGAGTGATGTCAAAAATGTCGCGGGCGCGATGAAGCATACGACGCTGCCGCGCATCCCCGGCCGGGACTACGCCGGCGTGGTCGAAGCAGGTCCGGCCGAGTGGATCGGCGCCGCGGTGTGGGGAACAGGAGGCGACAACGGCTTCACGCGCGACGGCACCCATGCCGAGCTGATCGCCGTGCCGGTCACAAGCCTCCGCCACAAGCCCGCCAACCTCAGCTTCGACCAGGCCGCGTCGATCGGTGTCAACTACCTGGCCGCCTGGTGCGGTATCGAGGCGGCCGGGGTGACATCAGGCGAGACTGTGCTGCTGATCGGTGCCGGCGGCGGTGTCGGGGGAGCCGCTGCACAGATCGCTTACCGCCGCGGGGCCCGCGTGATCGGCGCCGACCGGCGCGTGCCGCACCCGGACGCGCCGATCCATGCCATCGCAGAGAAGCTGATCATCGGCACCGACGACCTGCCGGCCGAGGTTCGTAAGGCGACCGGCGGCAAGGGCGCGGATGTCGTGTTCGACCTCGTCGGCGGCGTGATGTTCCGCAGCGCCCTCACAAGTCTGGCTGTGGGCGGCCGGCTGATCGAAATTGCCACGACCGGGCAGCGCGAGGTCAGCTTCGACCTCGCCGATTTTTATCACAACGAGAGCCGCATCTTCGGCGTGGACACGCTCAAGCGCGATCTGACGGCGTCGGCGGTAGTGCTGGACACGCTGGCCCCGGGGTTCGTTGCCGGCGACTACCGCGCCGCCCCGATCGACGAGACATGCGGCTTGGCGGACGCACAAGCGGCGTACCGCAAGGTCGGCGACGGCGCCGCTGGCCGTATCGTGCTGCGGCCGCAGGAATAAAAGGAGGCGACAATGAACGGTTATCTCGTCTCGCTGCTCATGGGCCTCGTCGTCGGGCTGGCGTACGGTCTCTTGCAGGTCCGTTCTCCCGCGCCACCTTTGGTCGCGCTGGTCGGCCTGTTGGGTATGGTGCTCGGCGAACAGGCGATCGACGCAGTGAGGCACCATGTCGTGCCGCCATCCGCCCAAACCTCGGCGGAGCAGCTTCGCGCTGACACCAAAGGGCCTCGATAAGCCGGCGATCGGCTGACGGCAGTGGTCTCGATCGTGTCCTGGAGCCATCCAAGATAAACAGGGGTACAGGGCTCATTTGCGACTGCGTCGGCCCTAGTCTTGGACGAACGGCCATTTTGCGTTCGTCTTGTGCCGCCCGCCCCACAAACGGTAAAGTGGTTCTACTGGCGTTGGCGATATTTGGGGACGAGTTCATCGAGCCATGGCTGATCGAGCGTCCGTGGTTCACGTTGGTGACCGCCACGCGCCATGATGGCGTCGTGCGACATCCCGCTCGGCGTCTCGCGCGCCTCGACGGGAACGTATTGGCAGAACGCGCCCGTCACCAACACGGGCAGCGCCCCAGGGGTGGCGCGCTCGGGGCTGCCGCACCCGTTATGACACGGGCTCGTGGCCATGACGCGCCGCAGCCCGGCAGCCAGGACGTCGAACCCACGCGCCGGGGTGTCCGAAAGCCCCTGGGGGGAACCCCCCTACACCTCCGCCTCGGCGGAGCGGCCCTGACGCTCGCCGCGTCGTTTCTGCCGGCTGACCCCCGCGCCGATCGAGACGGCGAATGACGGGACTGGCGCATACGCCACCCTCGTGGCCAGCAATGCTGGCAACGATCGTCCCTCGAACAGTGCAGACACACGAAAAAGGGGCCGGAAACCCGGCCCCTTCCGCTCCGTCAGTCAAGCGGGTTACGCCGCCTGGGCAGTCACCTTCACGTCGTTGGCAATCGCGCTCGGCGCGTTGCCAATGGCGATCTTGCGCGGCTTCAGTGCCTCAGGCACCACGCGCTTCAGGCCCACGTGAAGCAGACCATTCGCAAGGTCGGCGCCCTCGACCACGATGTGGTCGGCAAGGACGAAACGCCGCTCAAACGCGCGGCCCGCGATACCGCGATACAGCACCTCACCCTTGTTGGCCTCGCCGGAAACGCGGCCGGAGATCACCAGCGTGTTCTCCTTCACGGTCAGGTCAAGATCCTCGGGGCGGAAGCCGGCCACCGCCATGGTGAGGCGGTAGGTATCATCACCGGTCTTCTCGATGTTGTAGGGCGGATAGCTCGGCGCCTCGGCACCGGAAACCGCGCTGTCCATGAGGCGGGCCATGCGGTCGAAGCCGATGGCGGTCCGGAACAGTGGCGAGAAGTCAAACGTCGTCATGGTAAACCTCCTGCAATAGCAAGGTCTGTGTTTTGGGCCGCCCGGCTGGGCCGGCCCCCTCAACGCCCCGAAACCCCGATTGGGCATTCCGGACACCCAAGAGATGGGCAAAGCGCAATGTTTGTTCAAGAGTTCCGCGGATGTGAGATTCGCGGATACGGAGCTGCAACGCCTTCCACCAACCGCGTGATGTTGGCTCAATTCTTTCTGAAGAACCCGCCGGGAACCCGCCGCAGCCGCCGCCGTTGTCGGGAGACGGACAGCTCAGGCAACCCTCTACGCCAGATGACCGACAGCCACGAATACCGCCAACGCGGCGAGCAGCTCGCACAGCGGGCGCGACTGGTCGAGGCGCCGGAGCTACGGCTGATCTACCTCGGCCTCGCCGCCGGTTACAACAAACTGGCGCGTTTCCACGAACGCAGGGAATGGCGCGCACGCCCCGCCTCGGCCGAAAAACGTGCACCAGATGGCCGCGTCAGCGACGCGGGATCTCGCGAAGACTGATCCGCCGATGGCCGTCGCGGCCGTCCAGCGTGTCCGCTGCGGCCAGCGCGTCGAACACAGCCTCTTGCGTTGCCTCAGCTGCGGCGCGGAACAACAGGTCGATGTGTTGTTCGGCCAGCACGCGCTGCGATCGCAGATGGGTATCCGGCTGGTGGGGCACGTGGTTGGCGGTCGTGAAGGACAGGGCAATGTCCCCGCTGCCGGAGCCCCAAAAAGAGCCGCACCAGGCGAGGCCGACCCCTGCCCGAGCCGCCACGCGGCGCAACTGCCGATGCTCCAGCGGGATGTCGGTGCCCACGACGATGATGCAGGAGCCGGTTTCCGGTGTCCGGGGCACCCCGGCGGGTACGCGCTGACCGGTCGGCAGAACCAGCTCGCCGGCGTTGCCGAAATTCGCGAGCACGAGCACACCGAGGTGCCAGTCAGTGTCATCCAGCCGCAAACGGCGAGAGGCGCTGCCGATCCCGCCTTTGATGCCGAAGCAGCTCATGCCCGTGCCGGCACCGGCGTTGCCCAACGCGAAGTCTGGCTGCGCCGCTTCGATTGCTGCGCACGCATCGGCCTCTGTCACCGCCATCGCCTGGATGTTGTTCAGGTAGCCATCGTTGCACTCCAGCACCACGGGGTTCACTGTTCCAGTGCGCCGCCCGATCTCCGGATTGGTGGCGATGGCGCGGCGAATCAGCGCGTTAGCGCAAGTGCCGACGGCAAAGGTGTTGGTTAGCAGGATCGGTGTTTCCAGCGTGCCGAGCTCGTTGACCTGTATCAGGCCGATGCTCTTGCCAAAGCCGTTCAGCACCATTGCTGCGGCAGGCAGCTTGTCGCGGA
The DNA here is from genome assembly GCA_030039695.1 of Acetobacteraceae bacterium. Next base: position 7,672 of record JASHVB010000407.1, on the reverse strand, counting down.
ACAGATCACCGGCGTGTGGCACGACCGCGGTCACACCGGTGTGGATGTCGCCATCGTTCAGGGTCGTGTGACCGACACCAACACCCGGCACGTCGGCAATACTGTTGCGCATCCCTGGAGGTTGCGATCCGCAGGCCAGACCGAGATCGCGTGCGCGCATTGTCTTTCCGAGTGCCGTTTACCTGGACGCGGAGATAAGACGTCAGGGCCACATTGAACAACCACACGCGACACTTGGACCTCAAGGTCCCGTGCTGGCCGAAACGCTGTACGGGACGACCGGGCTCGCGGTTCGCTCACGCGTCGCGCCCGTCTAGCCCCGCAGCCGAAATCGGCCTAATTCCCCCGCAACAGGACTGCGGAGGGACATCATGCGCGAAATCGGCCATTTCATCGGCGGGAAGCAGGTCGCGGGCACCAGCGGCAAGTTCGGTGATGTGTTCAATCCGGCGGCCGGCGAACTCACCGCGCGTGTCGCGCTGGCCGACGCGGCCGAAGTTAACAAGGCCGTCGCCGTCGCGGCGGCGGCGTTTCCCGCCTGGGCGAACACGCCGCCGCTGCGCCGCGCCCGCGTCATGTTCAAGCTGAAGGAATTGCTCGAGCGTGACCGCAAGCAGATCGCCGCGATCATCACGACGGAACACGGCAAGGTGTTGTCGGATGCTGACGGTGAAGTGACGCGCGGTCTGGAGGTGGTTGAGTTCGCCTGTGGGATTCCGCATCTGACCAAGGGAGAATTCAGCGACCTGATCGCCACCGGCATGGATGCATGGTCGCTGCGCCAGCCGCTCGGCGTTGTTGCCGGCATCACGCCATTCAATTTCCCGCTCATGGTGCCGCTGTGGATGGCGCCGGTCGCCTTGGCCTGCGGCAACTGCTTCGTGCTGAAGCCGTCGGAGAAGGATCCGTCCGCCTCACTGAAACTCGCCGAACTGCTCGCAGAAGCGGGTTTGCCTGACGGCGTCTTCAACGTGGTGCAAGGCGCGCGCGAGGCGGTCGAGGCGATCATCGCTCATCCCGACATCGCCGGGATCAGCTTTGTCGGCTCCGCGGCGATCGCCGAGACGATCTATCGCGGCGGCACGGCCGCGGGAAAGCGCGTGCAGGCCCTAGGGGGGGCGAAGAACCACCTAGTGGTGATGCCTGACGCCGATTTGGACGATGCGGTCGATGCGCTGATGGGCTCGGCCTACGGCGCCGCTGGTGAGCGCTGCATGGCGGTGTCCGTTGCGGTCGCGGTTGGCAACGTCGGTGATGCTCTGGTGAAGAAACTAGAGCCGCGCGTGCGCGCGCTGAAGATCGGCCCCGGCACCGATCCTGACGCCGAGATGGGACCGCTGGTGACGACAGAGCACCGCGAGAGAGTGAAGGGCTATGTCGATCTCGGCGTGAAGGAAGGCGCGAAGCTGGTCGTGGATGGCCGCGACCTGAAGCTGCAAGGTTACGAGAACGGCTACTTCATCGGCGGCTGCCTGTTCGACGAGGTGCGTACCGACATGCGTATCTACCGCGAGGAGATTTTCGGCCCGGTGCTGAGCGTGGTGCGCACCCCGGACCTCGCTGGTGCGACGCGCATGGTGAACGCGCACGAATACGGCAATGGCGTGGCCATCTTCACCGCCGATGGTGGTGCGGCGCGCGATTTCGCCAATGCAATCCAGATAGGCATGGTCGGCGTGAACGTGCCAATCCCGGTGCCGATGGCGTATCACTCGTTCGGAGGATGGAAGCGGTCCCTTTTCGGCGACCATCACATTTACGGGCCGGAGGGCGTGCGGTTCTACACCCGCTACAAGGCAGTGATGCAGCGCTGGCCCGGCGGTGCGCGGCGTGGACCGGAGTATGTGATGCCGACACTGGGGAGGTAGCGGCGGCCGCGACCATCCGCCGGGCGCGCCGCACATGATACGCGGTATCAGCGCCGGCGCGGTGGCACGGCCAACGGTAGCCTGTCGAACAATTCGGGCGATTTGCCTAGCTGAGCCCGCTCGATATTCAGCAATCTTAGCTTCGTTGCGACGCCGCCGTTCGCCGAAAAACCGCCGATCCTTCCACCGGTCCCCACCACCTGATGGCACGGCACGATGACGGGACACGGGTTCTTCCCCATCGCCTCGCCCACATCGCGCGCCGTGCATTGGTCGCCAAGTCGCGTTGCAACCTCGCCATAAGACAGGGTGCTGCCGGGTGGGATACCGCGCAGCACCGCATAGATGGACTGCCGGAACGGCGGAACGCCCTCCATGTCGAGCCTGACCAAGGAGAGATCGCGGGCCTCACCGCGCAGCAAGCCGACGATGCCATCGATCGCCTGCTGAATGGCGGGGTGCGGCGGTGTCTCGACGGCGTCGGGGAAGCGCCGGCGCACACGATCTCGTGTCGCCTGCTCGTGGCGTTCCGGTAGCTGCACGCCCAGCACACCGCGCTCGCTCCACGCGATGGCGCAGGCGCCGATGGCGGTATGGAACAGTGCGAAAGCCTGTGCCGACATGCGTCAGAAGACTAGGGCAATCGCGCCGGCGCTGGAATCGCGCCGTCCTCATCGCCGCCAAGGATGCCGGGTCCCCTGAAGCAGTGCAGGCTGCTGATCGTGCCTCAGTTCGGACTTTGCCGCACAACCACCAGCCGAGCCCTAACCTTGTAGGGACCGCGCGACCTGACCGGTCGGGCGCAGGGAACCGGCGCAGCGGCGCCCAGCCAAGCCTTGCCGGCCTGATAGGCTGCCTCCATATCCCGGAACCGATCGGTCGAAATATGCACCTGGGTATTGCCGGTCACGTCGCGCACCTCCCATCCCCACCGGTACGGCGCAGAGCCTATTGCGACCCGACGCACAATGATCCTGTAGTCGGACGTTCCCCGTGCAACGCTCAGTGATGTCATAACGAGTGATCCCTTGACTTGTCCTGGCGGACCCAATGAAGGCTGGAATCCGCCGTCATCAGCCCTTGGCGTTCGCCCGATTGCTCCCACACAAATCGGCACGCGAGCGGGCTAAGCTGGGAAAATGAGCAGTCTGGCATAGAAAATCGATTGGGGCCGTCCGGGTGTGGCATAAAAAAATCATAGCACCGACCTCGCTGACGGCAGTCATCGCAGGCAATGCCGGAGCGGCCGATGGCGAAGCCAGGGACGAGCGCGTCACGCAGGGTTCCATCATCGGTGCCTCGCGGCTTCGCGCAGTCGCAAACTGACTTCAATTCGTAAGTGCATCAGTACTCAAATTGACGCACCACGAAGCGGCGGCATGCTGTGGCAGCGACGGTGGCGGTGTGGTTGAATGCCTGTTGACGCGCATGCCGCGCCTGACCAATCACCATGCCCAGTCCCTTGAAAGGCCACGCCTCGCGCCGAGGAAGGCGCGCCGGGGCGGGGCACCCCTGCCCGCGGACTTCCACGCGCCACTCTCCCCCTGGTCTGTCTCTCGGCCCAAGCCGCCAAGGGGAGAGGGAGCCATCAGCGATCAGAAGCGCACCGAAATGCCAGCGGTGAGGAGCTGCGCCCACACCTTGTTGCTAAGGTTCGAACCCGGCTCGCTGCCGAATGCACCGGTCAGGAAGTTGTAATCGCCCTGTTTGTTCTCCCCCCAGGCATACTCTGCCGCGAGCACGACACCCGGGCCCAGGCCATAGTCTGCGCCCACGTCGATGCCTTGTGAGACGCGCTGCGTCGGCAGCCCAGCCTGACCCTGGTATTTGTAGTTGAAGTAATTGATGCCCATGGTGAGCGGCGCCTGCGGGATTGTGTACTTACCGCCGACGGTCCACGCGACGGCGGTGGCCCCGCCCACCGGCTGCAGGGCCCAGTTACCGTTAAAGGCGCCCCACTCCACGTTGGCACCGACCGAGAGGTTGTGGTCATAGGTGATCTGGGCGCCGACGTTGCCAAGATTCTGTCCATTATAGGCCGTCGGTCCGACGTTGTTGACCTTGCCACTGACCGTCCAGATGCCGGCGATTGCGAACCCAACCGGGCCGATGGCATCGCGGTAGCGCAGGCCGATGCCAACCTGGTTCCGGAAGCGGTTCGAATAGTCGCCGGAGAGGGAGGATGATGACTGTGTCACGCAGCCGACACCGCCGTACGGCTCGGAGCAGCCAGAGCCGTCAAGCGGCGTCGAGTTGTTTGGTGCAAATGAGATCACCGCATCGAAGCCGCGGATCAACGGTGAGGTGTAGGTAATGCGCGCCGCCATATACTCGCCACCGGCGTCGGCCCACGGCCAGATCGGCACCATGTTGCTGGGGATGGCGGTGGCGAGGTTGACCCAGCCGATGTCGTACTCGTCATTCAACCCGGTCTCCAAGAGATTGTCCGCGCCAATATTGGTGCCGATGCGGATGAAGCCGAGCTGATCGGTGCCGATATAGACATTCGCCTGCCGGACATAGAGGGTATTGTCGCTGGAATCGGCAGAGGCGCTCTGCGCGAAGCCGGACGTCGCTGAGGTCGTGCTGCCGGTAATCGCGGTCGTGTTGTTTTCGCGGATTTCCGTGAAGGCACCATAGCGGATACCGTTCCGCGTCGCTCCGTCGATACCGAAGTCGACGCGGATCCAGCCCCAGATCCCGAATGGCTGTTGCTTATTGCCGGCGTTGGATGCAGGCGTGCCGTTGCCGTTCATGCCGCTCCACCATGACGCCATCGGGAATTCGTTGACGAACAGGTTGATGCGCATGTTGATGGTGCCAGGCGCCGGATTGGACCATGGCGTTGTAGTCTCAGCCTCCAGCCCTTGAGCGCCGGTAGTTGCCGAGCCCGTCTCGACGAAGCCGTCCGGCGTGGTCAGCAAGCCGGTGCCAGTGACTGATGCGGGGTTGCCTTCAAAACCCATGAGCCGGCCTGCCTGTGCCGCGCCTGTCACCAGACCGAGCATTGTGGTCGCGGCAAGGAGCAATCTGAACTTTCCCATGTCGTTCTCCTTCATGTGCAGGGATGGCCGCCGCATCATGCTTCGCCACGCGCGGTGAGCGTGCGGCCGTGGAGTGGCGGAGCGTCGCTCTCGGCGATTCCAACAGCCGGCTGTTGACCGCGACCGCGTGCAGGGGGCACTGGTTCATATCAACAACATTGCTGCTGCGACGTACTACGTATCATGTGCAACGGCCGCGCCGCGGTGCATCGCTTTGTGGTGTTGCGGACATGCGACTGGCCGAGGGGCACGGCCGTCCGGGCCGTCCGCCACTGCGATGATGCGTCAGACACACCGTGGCGGCAGACCTGTGACGGCCGTTTGACCACGACGTCAGCGATGGTGACCTGCTCGCCTGCCTGAACCTCGGCTTTGACGTTCTCGATGAAAGTTCAGTCGTCGAGACCCGGCACGACCGACAGCGCGACAACAGCTGCTTCATCATTTAGCCACTTCCATTGGTATGGCCGGCGCGTCGCTGGCGCCGGCCGCATGGGCCCGACGAACGGTGCGCCAGACCCGTTCGCCGTGCTCGATGCGGACAGCTCCGCATGCGTGACTTCTTATCGATCTCGATCATGCCTCATTGAGTGTGACAGTTGTACGAACGCTATCCGAACGTCTCATGAACTGCCGCGTGCCGGCGGTCTCTCATGCGCAGCAGCCGGCCTCGTCGCTTGAACCGCTGTAGCCGTCCGGCGGCGACCATGACGCGCGCAGGCTGACTGTTCGCTCGATCAGGCGGCAGTGGCGCCTGCTGTGTCGCCGATATTCCAGGGTAGGACTTCGGCGAGGCGATTCACCGGCTGCTTGGCAACCCCACTCGAACACATAACAGAATTGTTGCGCTACCGGCTGCGTTTCCTCTGCGTTTCACCGGCCCGCTTTCAAACGCTACGTTTACGTGATATATCGCGTCAAGCATTGTCACTATTGAGTCATTGTCGCGCTGAGTGATTCCGGGATCGCGTCGATGTGGACGAATACACCGGCACGGCGGCAATGAACGACCCGGGAGTCGGTTTCTCGGCGCTGCCCGCCGTGGTGGTGGCCTATTTCGTGCCCGACATGATCGACCATCGGTCAGCGCGGCTCGATGGGCTGGATTGTCGAGGTGGTCCGGCCACATGCCGCTGGCGGTAACGGACCGGCCAGCGCGGGCAACTGCCTCGAGACCGTGGGTTCGGTGGCACTGACCTCGCCTGCCTGAAGGCAAACCTTTGTACGCCGTGCGATGCGCTGAGCTCGGTGACATCACACATCCGATGGCCTCTCTCGTTGCAGGGCGAACCAGCATTCCCTCAAACGGCGCCCATCCACGGGTATTAGATCGTTCAGAATCGTTGCCATGACGATCCGCTCTACTCGAAAGTGACGATAATCGTTCCGCAGCTCACACCACGCGCCTAACACAGTCACGTCGACGTAATAGGCCATCGCGATAGGCCACACGGTACGTTCGCTTCGTTTTGCGTCCGCGTCGGAGTACGCGATGCGGACCTTGCGGGTCTCACGGATCGCACGTCGCAACTCCGACAGATCTATGCCGTTCGAAATCGCCGCACTGCCGCCGGATACGAGGAACGGTGGCTCCATGATTCCGCTTCGCAGCGGGTCGGGAAGCACTGTGGTGACCTTCGCCAGCACGCTCTCCGCAGCACTTTGCAAGCTGGGATCGCGCAAACGGCGCACCAGTCGTGCTCCGACGGCAATCGCGTCAACTTCGTCAGTCGTAAACATCAGTGGCGGCAAGTCGAAGCCTCGGCGCAGCAAGTAGCCTACCCCCGGAGCACCCTCGATGGGGACGCGCCTCGCCTGCAGGGTCGCGATATCCCGGTATACCGTTCGGACCGTCACCTCGAGACGCTCAGCGATAATTGCCGCCGTCATCGGCTGAACGGCAACGCGCAGCATCTGGATGATGTCGAACAGCCGATCCGCGCGCCGCATCGGAACTCCATTTTTCAATCGCAAACCCGAGGATACTGACACAATGCTGTCAGCAGCAAGGCATTAGGGTGCTCTCCAAGGCGGGGCGAACCGGAGAGGATGAAATGCAGCCGAGTTATTTGCGCGGCGTCCTGTTTTGCCTCGTCGCCACCGTCTCATGGGGCTGCATGTTCCCGGTGATGACGTCGGCGCTGACCCAGATGGATCCCTTCAATTTTACCGCCATCAGATACACGATCGCCGGCATTCCTTTCGCCTTCCTGCTCTTGGCCCGCGAGGGTCAGGGAGCCTTCAATCTCAAAGGCGAACGCTATCTTCTCGCCTGGCTTTTCGGCACGATCGGTTTTGCCGGCTTTAATTTTCTCATTTTCCGAGGACAGCAGCTGGCCGGCCCGACAGGCGCTCTCAGCGCGGCGATCATGACCGCGACAATGCCGCTCCTGGCGCTGCCGGTGAATTGGGCGATGCGGGGGGTTCGTCCGCCCCTCTATTCGATCGGCTTCATCCTGCTCGCCTTCGTCGGCGTCGTGCTGGTGATAACGAAGGGCAATCCCGTCGGCGCCTTCGATCAGGCGCAAAGCTACATCGTCGACATCACGCTCTTCATCGGCGCTCTTTGCTGGGTCATTTACACATCAGGCGCGAGCTTTTTTCCGGCATGGTCGCCTTACCGCTACACGGCGATGACGACTCTTCTGGGACTCGTCAGCATGTACGCGATCAATCTCGTGCTGATGGAGCTGCGGCACATTCCGGTTCCGTCCAGCGCTCAGGCTTGGACGATCATGCCGCAGATCCTCTACATGTCGC
>JASHVB010000406.1 GCA_030039695.1 Acetobacteraceae bacterium | reverse complement strand
GCACCGGACTTGGTCGGCGGCCAACAGGCGCAGGGTTCGCGACAGCGAGTTAACCGATCTTCAACACATGGTTTCCTGGCTTGAGAAGAGGTTGTTTGTAGACCGCCTCAGTCACGCGGCATTCGCGTGGCTCGGCAGTTCACCAAGTCACTGCCCGCCTTGCCTTCCGGCTTGCCGAGCAATCGAGTCCTCTACATCGAAGTCAGTTGTGCCGAGATCCTAGGTGTCCCCTGCTCTTCTATTGGCACAGAATGATCCGCATAAAACTCGTTCGTTTTCACTCCAAACCAGTTGCCAAACGGCTCCCGATCGGGCCGGATGGCGGGATCGGCGATCCGCGATCCGCGTGGACGTCGGCGAGTCACGTCGATCTAAGCGATAACGCTTGAACAATCTTCGGAAGTATTGAAAGGCAGCGCTCGTCACGGCTGGGGTCCCTTCTCTCGGTAGCGGGGAGCGAGCCCGCGACTGGCTTTAGAGCCGGTCCGCCTGTCGGCACCAGTAATCGAAGGTGCCTTTTACAATATGTGGCTGGAGCAAGTAGTCGTGCGCCTCCCGCGCCAGATCGGCGCGCACGGGCTTGAGCTCGCCGAACGTTTGCGCGCGAACCTGTATCCGTGCCGCCCGCTCCAGATAGACCGACAGATAAGTCGCCTCCTCGACGCAGTCGCCAGTCGTGAGCTGGCCATGGTGAGCGAGCAGGATAGACCGCTTGCCACTCAGGGCCTCCGAGATGATGACGCCCTCTTGGTCGGCGATCGGCACACCAGGCCATTCGGCGAGGAAAGCGCAGTCGTTATAGAACGGCGTCATGTCCATATGAGCGACGACAAGAGGCTGGCGGGCCGTCACCGACGCCTGCACCCAAGGGGAATGGGTGTGGATGATCGAATTCCGATCGGGCCGGGCGTCGTAGACCCAAAGGTGGAAGCGCGTGGCCGGGTTGGCCATGCCCGTGCCGCTAATTGTCATCAAGTCCTCGTCGACCTCGATAAAATCGTCCGGGGTCGCCTCGTCGAAACCCAGGCCGAAGCGAAGGGTCCAGTAGCACCGGGGACGCTCCGAGCGCGCAGTGATTTGGCCGGCAAGGCCCGCCTCCTGGCCCGTCATAGCTAGAATCCGACATGCGTATGCCAGGCTCTCTTGGAGAGTGCGCTGCTTGAAATGGAGATTTTCCTCCATCTCGCGCGTCGCGCGGCCGTCGAAGTATTCCTTGGCGCGAAGCTGGTTCATTTTTCTCTTCCATGCCCTTCGCAACTTGCGATGCGATGACTATCGAGGATGCGGCCTCGCCCGTCTATCGAGTAGAAATCATAGAAGGTATGACTTTCGCTTTTTCAGGTGATGGTTGTCTGAGCAAGCTGAAGCATCAGCCTGCCGACCGGCGTCAGCGGCCGATCGCGCCGGGTGATCGCGACGACGGGCTGGGCAAGAAGTGGGTTTACGATCTGGATGCGCAATAGACCGTACTCCCTCAGGATCTCCAATGGCATCGCATCGGGAAGGATACAATGCCCCCGGGTCAGCGACACGAGATTGAGCATCACGTCCACGGTTTCGACCTCCGCGGCGACCTCGAATTTCAGCCTTGTCGTGTGAAGCATTCGTCGGAGCGCGTAGTCGGGAGGGAAAACGACCAGCGGAAGGGAAAGCGCCAGCAAATCGACGCTGGATTCACTTGCCAAATTGGACGTTTCGTGCGTGACGAGGCTCATGGTTTCGGTGAAGAGCCGCCAAGTTTCCACATTCTCGGAGGCGACGGCGACGTCGTAGACGAAGCCGATATCGGCTTTGCCTGTCTCAACGAGATCGACGACCTCCGGCGAACTCCGCCCGAGCAACGACACGTTGACGCTGGGACGGTGGCTCATGAACTTGGCGAGGATCGCCACGACGAAGTAGCTGCCGAGCGTGTGGACCGTAGCGACCCTCAAGCTTCCTTCCGTAACCCCATGGTCCCGTTGCAGCGTGGTGACGGCGGCATCGATCATATCGAATGCAGATCGCGTGGCCGCTTCAAGCTTCTCTCCAGCCTCAGTGAGTGCCATGCCCCGACCATGCCGTTCGAACAGACGTTGGCCGAGATAGGCCTCAAGGCTCGCAAGTTGCCTGCTAAGGCCAGACTGGGTGAGATCGAGGGCCTCCGCCGCGCCCGACACCGAGCGGCATTGGGCGATTGTCAGGAATAGGCGGAGCCACCGGTCGATGTTCGTCAAGCCGTTCCTCAGCCGATCGAAAACAAAAGCAAGCAAAACCTCAACCGGTCCTGGTGAAGTTAGTGTCACCGTCGACCGACTGCCAGATCAAACGGACTTCCGGTCCGAATCCAGCACCTTCACTGGGTGGTCGCCGGAAGAGCTACCCAGGTGAAGACGCCTGAGACAAGCAAGAAGGTCGTCCTCACCGAACGGCTTCGTTAAATAGCACCTAATGCCGGCCTGCAGGGCCCGCGTGCGCACTACTTCGTCGGGATAGGCAGTGACCAAGATTGTCGGAATTGCGTTGCCCGACGCCATCAGACGCTTATGGAGTTCTGGCCCAGTCATCTCCGGCATCTGCACGTCCGCAATCAGGCAGGTGGAACGATGGCGATGCTTCGAACTCAAAAAGTCCTTGGCTGATCGGAACGCAGCCACACGATAGCCCAACGCTTCCAGGAGTCGCTTCACGGACCCACGAAACGCTTCGTCATCGTCGACGACCGCCACCACACGCGTCTCTGGCAATGTTCGACCCCGAGTATGGCTTCATACGGTGCCAGCGAAATTATGCGCTGGCGCAGATTGGATTGCTCCGGACAAGTATCATCGCCAGTTGGACGGATGCGATTGTACTTTAGGACTAGTCACCTTGCACCTTGGGCCGGACGTTGCGACGCCTCCATGCCCCTACTAAACGAACCGCAAAGCGCTAGCGGTCGTGGGGCGGACCTTCCCGCGCGGTATCGTGGTGCAACGACCGCAACACACCAGTGGAGCTACCGACCTTCTACCGCGATCTTCAATCTGTCCGCCATTCGCGTAAGGTCCGGTATGGACAGCGCGTTCATTTTATGCATCACGTGGCTGCGATGGACTTTCACTGTAGTCTCGCTGATGCCTAAGTCGGCCGCAATCTGCTTATTGAGACGACCGCGCGCCACCTCAACCATAACTTCCCGCTCGCGCGCGGTCAGGGTGTCAAACCGTTCGCGAAGTACGATCAGCGACTTTTGTTTGGCGCGTCGTGCGTGGTCCTGGGCAAGCCCAACACGGACGGCGTCTAGAAGCTCTTGGTCGCGAAACGGCTTGGTCAGGAACTCAATCGCCCCGGATTTCATGGCCTGTACCGTCATGCGAATGTCGCCATATCCTGTGATGAAAATGATCGGAATATCAATTTTTGCCGTGGCGAGCTCTCGCTGAAAATCAAGCCCGCTTTCTCCGGACAGCCTCACGTCGAGAACGATGCAAGTGGGTCCGTCAGGAAACCCTGACCTGAGGAGTTCAGATAGGGAACTCAACAAGCATACATCTAGTCCGTCCGACTGCAACAGTCTTCCAATGGATTCCCGAAACGACGGGTCGTCGTCGACGACGACAACGGTATTCCTTGGCTCACTCATGGCTGGTACAGGTGACATTGACCCCACGGCGGGCAGTCTCGTTCGTTGCCAGCATGTCAGCCTGCACTTTTCAATGGCGCCGACAACACAAGTTCTCTCGATCAGGTCGGGGTACCACACGTTGCCGGTAGAACCACACCCTCGCGGGTCTCTGAGCAGACGCTCGGACCGAGGGAACGGCCGCGAGGTTGCGCAGTTGTTCGGTTCGGCACCCTCACGTTAGCAGCGCACAGCTGCGTCTGCTCATGCACCTAAACCAGAGTACAATTGCCCTCGTCGGCAAGCTAGGATGTTAGCCCACCAGTCGAATAGCACATTTCATGCCCTGTGTGTAGGTCTGAGGCGTCTAGTTGCTTGTGGCTCGAGGCATCCAGAAGTGCGGGGGCACAATGTTCAAGCGAGGCAGGACGCCTTTACCGATTCGCACCATGGTTATGAGGCCAGCAAATGGCCTCGTCTTAAAACCGAACACGGATCCCACTTGCAGATCGGCGTTATCGGAGGCCCGTGCGCATGCGTCGAGCGCTAAACAGGCGCATCGAATTGCGCGCGCGGGACCTGGCAGCTCAGTCAAGCGAGGGTTGACAGAACACATGTGGTGCTTTCCGCCTCAACGCAACAGTCCGGCCGCTAACGCGTGCAAGTTAGTCTGAGCGGTGTCTACCCGCTCGTCTCACCTATCCAGTGACACTGACCACAGCAGACAGGACGAGAACTTCGATGACAGCAATCGAGGAAAATGATACAATAGCCGTTCCTCCCTCGACCGGCAGTCGCTTGGCGCCGGGTGACTTTGTCGAATTATCGCGGCTGCGAACGGTGTTGTCGATGATCTCCCGCGACGGGGCAAACCTGGCGCGGGACTTCCTGATTTGCACGCAGGTGGGAGCGGCTTCCGAAACTGAGACCGCTGATTGGAAGCTCCAGCTGCGGACCCAGACCGCTTTCCCCTTCGTCCAACATGCGTTTTCCTTCGGCGTGTTCCGCCTGCTGCCAGCTCAGCGGCTACTGCTGCAGGGAGGTGAGCGGCTTGGGATCGGCAGCCGAGCATTCGACATTCTGGCCATGCTTGTGGAGCACGCCGGCGAGGTGGTCTGCAAGGCCGAACTGATGCGGCGCGCATGGCCCAACGTCAATATTGAGGAGAACAATCTCAAAGTCCAAGTTAGTTGCGTCCGGCGGATAATCGGTAACGCTGAGGGAGGGCGGCCGCAGATTGTCGCTGTACCAGGGCGAGGCTACGCTTTCGTAGCACCGGTCCGAGTAGAAGTCGAACCATTCGCTTGACAGCGTCGCTCACCTCAGCGGTACGCCATCCCTTAGCAGATGGTTGCCAGAAACGGTTGTTTCACCGCTCATCTGACGAGCCCGCATTAATGAATCGTCACGAGGGATACGACCAGCATCCACACCGGCGGCCCAGGCCCTGCATAGGAGCGATTTCTCGATGCCATCCCCGGAAATCCGCCTCACGAGCTGATGCGTCTGGGTGTCAGGCAGTCCGGATCCTGGCAGTACTCGGGTTTTGTCACCAGCTCTTTGCAGCGAATTACAACTCTCTTCGCTCGCCACGCGCGTCCGATCGGTACTATTCGGAAAAGCCAGCCTGGTCCGAAGGCAACGCCCACGTGTCTGTGGGAGCGGCAAGCGGCGCGCACATCGGCATCAATTTTCCGCCATGGCGAACGCGACGCCCGTGGTAATGGTCCAGCTGGGTCGGAATAATGAACATCGCAGCAGCGCGGCGCGTAGTCGTCGGTCAGACCTCCGGCTCACGTATCGTTCATCAGGAGCAGCGTTGGCTGGAGCGGCCGCCCGCGCAGCTCGGTCAGCAGGCCGGCGCCGGCATCGTGCGTCGCGGTGGTCAGGTTCGCCGCAGCAACCCTACGAGGTGACCTCGGAGATTGATCGCGACCTACATGTACTCGCGATTGCCCTCAAAAGCACGACGCTCACCATGTTCGCAGCGCGACGGTTGGTGCACGACGGACGCATGATGTCCGGGGCGGCCGTGATAAGCCATCCGGCACAGACGCTGCGTGCAATATTTCACGGTGCCTATGACGAGTTGCATTTTCATGTGCCGAATGCGCTCATTGGTCAGTACGTCGATGCTGATCAAACAGATGTTGGTAACGATGACCTCCCGTTGTACGGTGCGCCCGCGCGTTCGGATTCCATCCTCAACCTGCTCGCTCACGCGTTCATCCGGGCAGAGGAGCTAGATGAGCCGTTTGGACACGGTTACGCCGAGGACATCGCGCTAGCGATTATCGCTAGGGGTCTGGGCAGAAGTCCCTATGCGGGATCGTTGGCCGGTTGGCATGGTGGTGGTTGTCTGCAGAGATGGCGCCTGAAGCGGGTATTGGAATATATCGAGGCGTACCTGGGCAGTTCCACCGGGCTCTCGGATATAGCCGCCGTCGCTGCACTCCCACCCATGCACTTTGCGGCGCAATTTCGCGTTGCGACGGGAATGCGGTCGCATGAGTACCTGCCGCACAGGCGGACAGAACACGCTCGGACATTGCTGACAACCTTCGGTTTGCCACTTGTCGAAATTGCACTCGACGCGGGCTTCAAAAGTCAGTCGCATTTCACCACCGTATTTAGGCACATTACTGGAGAAACCCCAGGACGCTGACGGTAGCGCACGCAGACCACATCAATCCTGATTGCACGGCGGGATCACCGACACTGGTCCGACGACTAAGGCACCACATGCCCGCGCCCCGCGGCGTTCTCTCCTCGGTCGGGGCACTAGCTCTTGTGGTGTGCCGGAATTGTGAATTGGAACAGAGCACCGTGTCGCACATTCTCGCTCGCCCACATACGTCCTTCATGTGCTTCGATGATTGAGCGGCAGATTGACAACCCCATGCCCACGCCGTCGCGCTTGGTCGTGTAGAACGGCTCGAAGATACGGTCGCGGTTTTCGGTGCATAGCCCGGGCCCGGAATCGCGGACGGAGACCAAAATGCCATCCGGTCCGTCGGCCTCGGTGACGAGCAGTAACTCCCGCGGGCCTTTGACCTGCTCCATCGCATCTATGGCATTGAGCAGGAGATTAAACAAAACCTGCGCCAGCTGCACGCGGTCACCGCGGATTGGCGGCAGGTTCGTGCCGAGCCGCGTCTGGAGCAGGACCCCATGCCTGAGCATTTCGCTGCGTGTCAGCGCGATCGCGTCAGAGATCGTTTCGTTGATGTCCACCAATTCCTTGCGCGCCGGCGTCTTCTTAACGAGGGCGCGGATCCGGCCAATAATTTCGCCTGCGCGATTGCAGTCCGTCGCGATGCATCTCAGCGCTTCTCGCACCCGGTTCAAGTCTGGCGATTGGGCGCCCAGCCAACGCAGAGCCGCGTTCGCGTTGTTGACTGTCGCACCGATGGGCTGGCTGACTTCGTGGGCGATCGTGGCCGTGAGCTGCCCCATGGTTGTCAAGCGGTTCATGTGAGCCATTTCCGCTTGCGCCTCGCGTAACGCCTCTTCGGCCTGCTTGCGCTCTGTTAAGTCGAGGACGAATGCAACCCCCTGAGTACCGCCGTCCTCGACGGTCGCCGCGCCTATCAGCACGGGCACACGGCTGCGGTCCTTCCGGAAGTACTCCCTCTCAAACGGCTGCAAGCTCCCGGTCCTCCTCAACTCGGGCACCCAGCCCGGTTCATCGCGGTCAAGCCATTCCGGCGGCATCAGCTCCGCCCAGCGAATGCGACCCGAGACGAGATCCTCTCGGTCGTAGTCGACAATGCGAAGAAACGCGTCATTGGCCTCAACGATCCGGCCGTTGAAATCCCAGATGACGATGCCGATAATGTTGGCGTCGACCAGGCGCGGGATCTTGGCCACCCGTTCTTCGGACCCGACGTCCGCCCCGGCACCCAGCTCACCATGTCGTGACAAAGCGTACCAACCTCCCCGGTGCCGGGTACCTGCCACACCGAGGTGGGTAATTCCTTGCGGCAATCCTTAAAAATCTATGAAAGGCCTTATGCCAGGAGGCCGATAACGCGGGCTAGATGCCGCCTGAGTGCATAGGCGGGCCGTCCGCAAGGCCTTGGCGCCGATCGGGCTACGCTGAAGCCTGACTTCGGCCGGGGTTATCGCCCCTTGGCAATTGGCAACTGCCGCTATGCCAGCGCACCAGACGAGGCGAACGAGCGGTCCGCCGGGCTTCGCTGCCAAGAGGCACAAACCCTGTGCAATTTTCCTAGCAGTCTCGGTTCGCTGGTCGGACGCACGGCCTCCCTCTCGCAGATGCAGATGCTGTTTTGTCGCCGATCGGGTGGCCACGCCCGTCGGGCCCGCCGCCCAGTCGGGAAGACGTCGATCGCGCTGGACGTAGGACGCAGCCTCCTTCTCGACCTGAGCGGTGACGTCTGATTGGGTGAGCTGGCATCGCTCGCACGCTGTCGGGCCTCTGGATCGACTCCGGCAATGGCAGCAGGCTGCGCGGCGGCTGGAATTGTCCAACTGCTTCGACGCTCCGGCGACGCTGCGTGGCAACCCTGGGGGCATGCTGGTCGCTGATCGGATGGTTGGCATGTGTTTGGCCATTCTCGACGATCTCGGGAACACCCGGACCCACGTTGAGCGGATGCTGTCGCGCTAGGGACAGACGGACCGGGCGGTTCATACGGAGCGGTTTCATGGCGAGCAACGCGCTGGCGCGGAGTCGTTGCTGGTGGAGTATCTGGTTGCGGGGCTACTTCGTAAGCGCCCGCTGACGCAGGTTGCTTCCGACCAAATGTGACGAACGACGAGCCACATAGCCCGTTCAGGGAGTCGTTTGCCCGGCGTTCGAGGTGGCCCGATGGCATCAGCGCAAGCGACGAAAGGGGCGCTCGGCGACTCATTCGGGTCCGCGCCTGCGGCTAACGCAAAGCACCATAGCGCAGATCATACCCCACGCATAAGCTTGCAGCACAGGCGCGGTGATGCCGGTGGCATCGATAAACAGGCTCGGAGTCAGCACACGTCGGGCGCGACCGGCTCGAATTGGGAATCGCCGAGGAGGAAGCGACGACGTCGACGGCGTGGTGGAAGTAGGGTCGTTGCGATAGCGCGGACGGAGTCTTTGCCAACCGATTGAACTGGACAGTAAGCAAGCCCAGGCCAGCGGGCAGGTGCGAGTTACAGCAGGCGCTGGCGTGTTGGCGTCGCCGCAGGCTACCACGGCGGCAACCCGGAAGTCGGGTGCCAGCCCAACGGCGTGACCACTTGCGCCTCGAAGCGTTGAGGACGATGCGGCGGAAGCCCTTCAGGCACGATAGAGGAAATTATCCGAACAGCAATCTGCGAGTGCCGGGAGAAACACGAGATTAAACGTGCGCTGCGAGCGCTCGCACGCGTGGGCCTCGCCCTACCCCGACCTATCATCGTTGCCGAGAACAGTGGACCTCGGATTGGTTGTTCCCAAGGACGAAGTCCCCGTTCGTCCCTCGGACGCAGCACCGCTTCCGCACGGGGACATCCGCTAATTGAGTTGCGACTGCTTCAATCTGAACCTCAACAGGCTCTCGGCCGTCCCGTGAACTCTGCATGCTCTCGCAGCTAAACCAAAGTACGAGACGCCTCGTCCTCGGGGTAGGTTGGTGGTTCGTGAGTAGAATTGCACGCGTTAAGCACGGGCGTATATGTGCCGCACCCACCTGATCATCAGCGGGCATCGCGTGCCACGGCCGCCGGATCGTTCGAGCGAGTCCAGCGTTCCGACACTACAGCTTCCAAGGGAGAACCTGACATGAGGCTACAGACCATCGTCGCAACGATTGCAACGATCATTGGAACGGGCGTGACGCCAGTTCTTGCGCAGAACGGTCCTCATATCGGGGGCTGGCCGAGCCCCGCCGAGCAGCAAGCGCTCACCAGGGAACCGGGGTATAGCATCGGCACCGGATCTGCTCACCTGAGAGATGGGTCCAGCCCGAACGATATGAAAAACCACAAGCCGCTTGCACCTGGCAACGGCAACAGCACGGGTGCGGTTTCCGCGCAGACGCCCGGGAAATAGTCGTAGATTATTGTTGGCTACGACCAGGGTGAGGATGGACGGTGGCCGACCAGCGCGCGATGCCGACTGCCTGACACATCCGGCGTGACAAGGCTGCATCGTCAAGCCGGCCTGTTCATCGACCGTGGCAAGTCGAGACCAGTACAGGGGCATTATTAGGCCTCGGTGACCATCACTGCGCAATTCGTAGCAGCTAAAGGAAGAGTCATGGCAACAAGTTTCATTCCCTCGCGCCGCAGTTTTCTCGCCGGTGCGGCCGCAGGTGGGGCGGCCGCGGTCGCGGCAACAGCGCATGCAGCGTCCTTCGGCAATCCGGATGTCCCTCCGCAGGGCGCGATCAACGCGCAGGGGAAGGCTGCCAGCCTCAGCGATCCTGGCCCCCATGACGCGAGGCTTGAGCAGCAGTTTCCTGGCGCGTTTTCACCGCCCGCGACCGATGTCGGCGACATGCCGCAATTTTGGGCCTCATTCAACAACGCGCCGCGGCGCATTCAGGAGGGCGGCTGGGCGCGTCAGGTTACCCAATTCGACTTCCAGATTTCCGAGGAAATCGCCGGAGTGAACATGCGGCTCACACGCGGCGGAATCCGCGAGCTGCATTGGCATCAATTCGCCGAGTGGGCCTATGTGACATACGGCACGTGCCGTATCACAACGATCGATCTGTCGGGGCGTGCCAATGTCGAGGATGTGCACGAAGGCGGGATCTGGTATTTCCCGGCTGGCCTACCGCACTCCTTGCAGGGTATAGGTTCCGATGGCTGCGAGTTCATTATTGCCTTCGATGACGGGAAGGCGTCGGAGTACAATACGCTGCTAGTCACCGACTGGATGGCGCACACGCCGCCCGATATCTTGGCGCTCAATTTTGGTGTTCCAGCGGAAGCGTTTGCCAAGATCCCGCTGAATGACCTCTATATCTTTCCAGGCCAGATGCCCGGACCGTTGGCGGCCGATCAAAAGCAGGCCCAGGGGGACGCCGGGCCGATGCCGATTCCGTCCTCTTTTGCACTCAACGAGGCTGCTCCGACCCGGCAGACTAAGAGTGGCATCGTGAAAATTGCCGACAGCAGCAACTTCAAGGCGTCAAAGACAATCGCGGCGGCGCAAGTTACGATTCATCCGCGCGGGATGCGAGAAATGCACTGGCATCCAAATGCTGACGAATGGCAGTACATTATCAAAGGTAAAGGCGAGTTGACGGTCTTTAATACCGGGCCAAAGGCGGTAACGCAGAACTTCAATCCGGGTGATATCGCCTACGTCAAGCGTGGCCTTGGCCACTTTATACGTAATACGGGGAATACCGATCTTGTATACCTTGAGGTGTTCCGCGCTGCACATTTTGAAGATGTGTCGCTGTCTGAGTGGCTAACCCACACGCCGCGAGCGATGGTGGCTCAGACATTCAACATCGACCCTCCGGTGATCGCGCAATGGCCGCGCAATAAGCCGCTGATCGTCCCTGTGTGAGCTCGTGAGACGCGACGTGCCACCCGCGCCTCCGTACTCTCAGGATTACCAGCCAGCCACCAGTAGTAGTGATGGTGGTGGTGGTGGTGGTGGTGGTCGCTATCAGACTACCTTCTGCTGAGCGACGGTAGCGCCCGGACAAAGCCGCTTGCTTGGCGATGTACCGAACCCGCACCCACAAATCGATCGCGCATATGAAATGAAGGGGCGACCTGACTATGACTGACGACACTTCCGGGGCAATGACCGCGATACTCGAAATCCGCAAGAGCATAGATAATCTCGATGCTGCACTCATCCACGTTCTTGCTGAACGCTTTCGGTGCACACGTAGCATCGGTCAGATCAAGGCGCGAGGCAATTTGCCGGCCATGGATCCCGCGCGCGAGGAAGCGCAAATGCGGCGAGTTCGCGGGTTGGCTGGAGACAGCGGCCTCGACCCGGCATTTGCAGAGAGAATCGTCCAGACGATAATTCGAGAGGTCGTCCAGCAACACGAAGCCATACGACGGTAGCAGCGCGTAGACCACGATCAAGGCGCCGAGGCGTGGCATTAGCCGATTGGAGTTTGAGTATGAAACTCCACGTGCCGATGCCGAGCAAATGTTGCGCGTGCTCTGTCGGGAAGACCCTATTCCCGAAAACGTTCGATATTCGGTGCCATTTGGCAACCTGGACTGGACAGTCGATGTCTGTATGGGAGCACTTGCGGGCGCTGTCTTCGCTGAAGTTGAATTGGAAGACACGAAACGGCACGTGCAGTTACCTCGGTGGGTAGGGGAGGAAGTAACCAACCATCCCTGGTTCAAAAAGGTACCGACGTCATGCACCCAGGTTTATGATTGCAAGTGCACGGTTTACGCCCGCGATTCTGGGCTGGCGAGAGATTCGACCGAGAGCAAGGTCTTAGGTGAATCCAGGCTCCAGAATCGTGAATCCAGGTTCATCACCTTCGTCCAAGCTGCGACGAAGTCTTTCACGGTGCCGCCGTGGCTGGCGGCGGCATAGCCCTTCTCTCTAAAGCTCGAGGGGCAATCAGTGCCCCTCAGCGGCGGTACCTGTAGAACCAGCAGAGGCGGTCCCAGCACCAGAATCAGCGTTCGACTCGGACATTGGTGCTGCCCATCGATCTATCCAGTACTGATGGTGTTCGACCGGCAACATAAGATTGACATTGTTGCCATCGTACATCGTCCCCGTCGGGCCGATCAGCATTGTTTCGGAGACTTGTGATCCCGACGACTGCACCGCTCCGTGCGCGATAGCCCCGCCAGCGGCGGCCATCAGGATCATCTGCAAAAGCACAGTTCCTCGGGTCATACGAAATTCATTCCTTGATTTGCGCAACCGAAGGTCACGGGGATTGCTGGGCCGCGTGATGCAGTGACCTCCGCAGATTGGTGACGCCCCCGGGTGAAACACCCGGTGCTGCATTACCCCAGGCATTGCGGATGTACGTAACGACCGCGGCAACATCGGCATCCGAAAGGTTCCACGCAAAAGACGGCATGGCTGGTCCGGTGGGAGCCCCTGACGTCGCGACGGCGCGCGAACCCGCGAGGACAACCTGAACCAGGCTGTTAGCCTGCGCCTGCTGCACGAGCGGAGTGCCCGCGAGGCGCGGAAACAATCCGACGATGCCGTGCCCGTTTTGGCCGTGGCAGGCTGCACACTGGTCAAAGTAGATTTTGTGTCCAAGACGCATATTGCCGTCCTGCGGATCCAGCGGCACAGGCAACGTGACGTCGCTCGGGCGCAGGCTCTTGAGATAGACTGCGATCGCGCTCAGGTCAGACTCGGCCAAATGCGAGAGCGAATGGGTGACGGCCTCCGCCATGGGTCCTGAAGCCATGCCGAAGCGATTGCGTCCTGTCTTGAGATAGAGGACGATGTCCTTCTCACTCCAGTCTGCGAGACCAGTGCGACTGCCGGTCAGGCTTGGCGCATACCAGTTCTCGAGGACCGAACCCTCCATGTAGCGCCCGCTTTCTTCGCCGCCCATAGCGTTCTTTGGTGTATGGCACAGGCCGCAATGCTCGGGTCCCTGCACCAGATATGCGCCGCGATTCCATTCTGCCGACCTCGTCGGATCCGGTTTGTATACGCCCGACTTGAAGTATAATCTGTTCCAGCCGATCATGGTTTCGCGTTGATTGAATGGGAACGGCAATTGGTTGGCAACCACCCGGTTTTGGACGGGCTGCAAGGTATCCAGGTAGGCTCGGATAGCCAGCACATCCGACCGCGTCATCTTGGCGTAGCTGGGATAGGGCATGGCGGGGTAAAGATGGACTCCGTCGTGCCCGATGCCATCTCGTACCGCATCGACGAACTCCTCGTCGGTCCAGCCGCCAATTCCAGTGCCGACATCCGGCGTGATATTGGGAGCGAGTAGCGTGCCAAACGGCGTGTCTAGCACACCCCCGCCGGCGAACGGTTTCCCGCCCTTCGCGGTGTGGCAGGCGGCGCAGTCCGCGGCGATGGCCATGTACCGACCGTGTTGTATCGTCTCGAAGGACTGCTTGTCCGGATCTTGCGCTCGTACTGCTGTAATACCCGAAAGCACAGCGACGCACACAAGGGTGAACCCTCGCACTCCCAAATAGCTCATGCGTGCACCAACGGTCCGGGGTTTTTCAGGTACTGCTTGTGAATCGCGTCAAGCGACCAGAAGCACAGTGCAGCAACCGTATCGGTGGGATTGTAGCCTGCGTTTTGTGGAAAAGCCGTTGCACCCATCACGAACAGGTTGTGTACGTCCCAGCTTTGCAGGTAGCGGTTTAGTGCGCTTGACGTCGGGTCAGCGCCCATAATCGCACCGCCGCACGTATGCGTTGACTGGTACTGGGTCACGTCGAATGGACCCTTACGCGGCAGCTTGACCAGTTGTCGGGGCCCCATGCGATTCACGATGGCAGCAAGTTTGTCAGTGAGGAACCGCGACATCTTTAATTCGTTTTCATGGAAATCGAACGTCATACGCAGCAGCGGCCGGCCGAAGCGATCTTTGTACGTGGGATCCAAATCCAGATAACAGTCTCGGTAGCTGTACGAGCTACCGTGGCACATGGGTATGATTGTACTTAGGTAATTTCCCTTCACGGCGTTCTTCCATGCACCGCCCCACTGTGGAGTTCCCGGTGGGGTTGGCGTCGTCTCGATTGGCCGCGCGTTGGTTTGTACCATGCCAAGGTAGCCGCCCCCCACGAAACCGTACGGGCCGTGATCAAAATTGTCCCCATTGTAGTCGTCGACACACATGCCAACGGCACCGCTTCCGATAAATGTGTTAAAGATCTTGTTATCAAAAAAGCCCTGCACAAAGGACGTTGTCTGGTAGGAATAATTGCGCCCAATCACACCCTTTCCAGTCCGATAGTCGTATGGCTCGCCGACTCCGGAGAGCAGAAGTAGCTGCACGTTGAAAATTTGGAATGCACAAAGGAACACCATCTCAGCAGGCTGCTCCCATTCCCTCCCGTCCAAATCGACGTAGCTGACTCCAGTGGCTCGCTTGCCGGTGTTGTCGAGATTAATGCGTGTCACCTCACATTCTGTGCGCGCTTCAAAATTGTCGCGCCGCATGAGAAGCGGGAGGATAGTCGTCTGCGGACTCGCTTTGGAATAGTTCGCGCAGCCGAAGCGTTCACAGAAGCC
>JASHVB010000405.1 GCA_030039695.1 Acetobacteraceae bacterium | reverse complement strand
CGGCGCCGAATGTCGTCCGCGAGGAGGACCTTCCGAAACCGCTGCGCATCATCAACGAGACCGACGGCATCCGTGGCACCGAGCATGATCCGAACCGGCTCACCTTAATCGTCGATAAAAACAACACCATCCTGGAGGCGTTTTGGGAGTAACGACGCTCTGTCAGGCAAGGCCGCCGGGGTCTTCTCCGACGCGTTGCTTTATTATGGGCGTGCCCGACTGACCGGCCCCGGCTATTGGACTAACACTGTGGCTTCGGGTCCGACCTTTTACCTGACGGGAGATGGGGCGACAGCGCCCCCTGTCTTCGAGATGCACAAGATCCACGCAGAACAGCAAGGGACCGACGTTCGCTCGGGAGACACGTTGGATCTCCACTATTCGCCGACTCGGGCGTTCCCGCTGCCCCGTGGTCTGCGGCTGCAGTTGGGGCCTGCTCGGTACGAGCGATGGCAGACATCTTTGGCGCAGGGCCCTACAAGTGAGGCCCGCCGAAGCCGCCGCCCGCTAGCAGGTCAACGCCTTAGGGATCGCGGTCAATTTAATTGTGCCTCAATGTAAATGTCCCCGATGGGGGCTAACGTTTAGCCTGAAGTTTTTCAAGAGGTTCTCCAGCAAGTCAACCTTCGATAGCTATCCGCTGCAGGGCGCCTCTGCTATCAAATTCCGATTTAAAGAGCGAACAGCGGGGCATGGCGAGGGAACTGCTACGACGAGCAGCACAAGGACCAACTGCGGAATTCCGAGTGCGTGTTCAGTCCAAGACGCATGGTTTTGCGCCCGCTGTGTTGATGATCGAAAGATTGCGCTCGTACGGTGTGACGCGGTTTGAATCCAGACCTGCGGCTCGCTCGCATCGGAACATTCGGGTCGAGAAATCCCATTAGCCGGTCTGCCAACGGGAGCGCGAGATGTAGCGCTTTCGCTCGCCCGGATCAGTTCAGTGTTTCCGTCCATTCACGCCCGCCGGCCACAACACTTTCAACGTCCCGCACCATCTCCTATCTCTCGGCACACTCCGGGTCCCCCGACGCGACGCATTCCAGATGTGCGAGCCGCTACCAGCGCCTGAGTACCGATGTGCCCTTCGGGTGCTGCTTCCGCTAAATGACGAGACTTTGACCTGCCGCCCACGGCCCATGTGGTCGACCGTGCCCCGTCGTCGGTTCGGTAGCGGCAGAATGAAACAGCACCCAGCCTCCCGACCATTTCAACTGGCAGCCTACGAATCACACATTGCCCCCGTTTCCGAACCCCCACCCGTGATCCCAGTCAGCACGAACGTGCTCGGGCAGGCCGGTAGCGCCTGCGATGTCGGGCTGGGCGGCGTATGTGTGGTGCTTCCTGTATCAAATCCCATAGTGATAGCCCCACGCTCCGTCGGAACAGCGATTCGGCCGCCGCGGGCCTGCTGAAGGGTATTCCTCAACAACCGGCGTGAAAATGGCCCGCGCTGCTGCTGCTGCTGCTGCTGCACCTTCAGGTCGGGCTAGATTGGCTTTTCGACGCGCTTCGACCGAAGCCGCGTCAACGCTGCGGCAAATGCCACGCGGCTGTCACCTGACAGGTAGGCCACCGCTAATGTAATCGGGGCTAATTTTGATCAAAGCGCTCGGCGAATTGGTGCTATTTTTTGCCTCGAGCTGAGACCGACGCCGTAAGTCTCGGGACGAGAAATGTCGCGCGGGGAATGTCCTGCCCTGCGTTGACGGTAACGCCCTTCGACTGAAGGCACTGAGGAGTACAGCATGATGATAGTGCTCACATCTGAACGACCGACAGAGCCGTCCAACCGCTCCGACAAATTGGCAAAAGGAAGCAGTGCACCGCTGGGGGCAACACCGTGTCTTGGTGGTGTGAACTTCACTGTCTACTCTAAGCACGCCACCGCAATAGAACTGCTGCTCTTCGATCATGTTGACAGCGCCAAGGCGGCGCGCACGATCCAGATCGATCCGACAACCAATCGCTCATACCACTATTGGCATTTATTCGTCCCTGGCGTATCAGCGGGTCAGATCTATGGCTACCGTGTCGAGGGGCCCTACGATCCAGCAAACGGCATGCGCTTCGATCCTGACAAGATTCTCCTCGACCCCTATGGCCGCAGCGTGGTGGTTCCGAACGGCTACCGGCCTACAGCTGCCAGTGGGCCCGATGGCAATTGTGCGTCTGCCATGAAAAGCGCCGTCGTCGACCCCTCAGCCTACGACTGGGAGGGCGACGCCCCGCTGCAACGACCGTCGGCGCGGACCATCATTTACGAAATGCATGTGCGTGGCTTCACGCGGCACCCCAGCTCTGGGGTCGGCGAGAACACCCGCGGCACGTTTGCTGGCCTGATCGAGAAGATTCCGTATCTCCAGGGACTCGGAATCACAGCGGTCGAGCTGCTTCCAGTTTTCCAGTTCGACGTGCAAGCTTGTCCGCCCGGGAAGGTGAATTACTGGGGGTACCAGCCTGTCTCTTTCTTCGCGCCACACAACGGGTACAGCTCGCGTCAGGACCCACTCGGACCGGTGGATGAATTTCGCGACATGGTCAAGGCACTGCATCGGGCCGGCATCGAGATCATCCTTGATGTTGTGTTCAACCATACTGCAGAGGGTGACCATACCGGGCCGACACTATGCTTTCGAGGGTTTGACAACCTCACCTACTACATTCTTGACACGGATAAGTCGCGCTGTGCCGACTACACAGGCTGCGGGAACACTCTCAACGCCAATCATCCAATCGTCCGCCGTTTGATCGTGGACAGTCTTCAATATTGGGTGCAGGAGATGCATGTTGACGGTTTTCGGTTCGACCTCGCGTCGGTTCTTTCGCGCGACCCATCAGGGCGCCCTGTTCCCAATCCGCCCGTCCTTTGGGATATTGAATCAGACCCCGTTCTGGCCGGCACGAAGCTGATTGCCGAGGCCTGGGACGCCGCAGGTCTCTACCAGGTTGGCAGCTTCATCGGAGACGCCTGGAAGGAATGGAACGGGCGGTTTCGCGACGACGTCCGCTCCTTCTTTCGTGGCGAACCAGGCTCGGTAGGCCGCATGGCGGACCGTCTGATCGGCAGCCCGGAGATTTATGGACGCGAGGAACGCGAAATCGAGCGGAGCGTCAACTTCGTCACCTGCCATGACGGTTTCACACTCAATGACCTCGTGTCCTACGATCATAAACACAACGATACGAATGGAGAAGACAACCGGGATGGT
>JASHVB010000404.1 GCA_030039695.1 Acetobacteraceae bacterium | reverse complement strand
ATACTGTGGGAGGAGATCATGAAACGTTTCCCGCTGATCGAGGTGCTGGAACCGCCGCACCGGCTCTTTTCGGTGTTCGTGCATGGCATTACGGGCATGATGGTGCGGATCCCCGACTGAAGCCGTCAGTTTCCCTTACTACAGTTCTGCCGCAGACTTGGCGCCACATCAGCACGGCAACTGGCGGCATGACGTGGAGGACCCAAGTGTGGCACCTGGAGCAGCCAACGTGGTGAACGCACGGTTGTCATAGACGAGGCCGTGAGTGCCGCCGGCGGCGGCGTGGTATCCGGCGACTGGCCACATTGATACACAAAGCAACCGGCCTGCCAGATTCTTGTCATAGTCGCGCACCATCTGATTTGCCAGACGGAGTTTACCCCGAAGGAGGTTGCGATGCGCGGTACTTTCAAATCGCTTGTGGCCGTGTCCCTGGCTGGCGTCCTCGCCTTTGCCACGCCCCTCACGGCGCAGGCCGCTCCCTGGCATCATGGCTGGCATGGCGGCTGGCGTGGTCCCGGGGTTGGGGTGGCGGTTGGTCTCGGGTTGCTGGGCTTAGGCGTCGCCCTGGCGCCGCATCCGGTGTATGCCCCGCCCGCGGTGGTGTATGCCCCGCCCCCGGCTTACAGCTATCCGGCCTACGGCTATGCGGCGCCGTACTACACACCCGCGTACCCGCCGCCGCCGGCCCCCCCGCCGGCTTACCCCACCTATTAGGCGACCCCTGATCGGGTTCAGTCTCCGATGGCCGCGGGTCCAGAGCGCCTGTGACGGAGCCGCGGCCATCGCGACTGAGTTTGGGGAGACGGAGGACGTGCGTGGTCGCTCGCGACGTTGCCACAGCTTGGCTGTCGCGTTGCCGAAGATTTTGAGAAAAGCCCCCGTTCGACCATTTGCTGCCCGTCAAGGTGAGACAACGTTGCGCGTGGGAGTCTTCATATCGCCGCACGCCATGAGAACCTCCGTCGCAATCAGAGGGCCTCGCGACGACAAGCCTTCATCCAGGCAGGGCCGTCTGCGGTGCGGTCGTCCGGCATCAACGTCTGACCTATAAGCAACGTTGCGGCCGAGATTCTTATCATTTGAGGCATCAGACCCAGCCACATTTTCGAATGAACGTGTCCATCCGGCGGCTGACGTAGTGAGAATTTGCCAAGCGCGACCAGATTGGATTGAGCCTGCGCCACGCCGGAAGTCCCTCCAGAAACGCTCTCGCGGCACGCCAATCGAGTGTCCCGAAGCACTCAATGAAGCGATCGTAGACCTGGGCCACAAGGAGCCTTGCCTCGTCGCGACGATGCTGACTCACCCGCGATCAGGCGTGGCTGGGCGCGATCCGCTACTCCCAATAGGATGCGCCCGGCATTTTGGCGAGCGCACCGCCTCCCCGAAAGCAGTCTCCAGCGAGTGCTTCGTTGTTGGGCCCTTATCGGAGCAGCACTTCGCCCTTGATGCGAAGGAGTTCGGCCTGACACCAATGTTCGCGGTTGTTCTCCGCAGCGCTCGCTCCACAGTGCCAATGGCCTCGTCGAACCGTTCGATCCTCGCCAATCCAGCCGTGAGCGGAGAGGACAAGCCGCAAGACCGCAAGCAGAGGTAGGGATTCTGGCGTGATCAGGTTGCCTCCGCCCGTCCGGTACGCTTCGCTGCCGCCAACCCATAAGCAGGAGCCCGGACCCATGCGCGTCAGTGTCGTGCAGATGAACCCCGGCGCCGACAAGGCGGAGAACATCGCCCAGGCGCGCCGCCTGATTGAGGCTGCGGTCGACGCCGACCGCCCCGACATCGTCAGCCTGCCCGAGGTATGGGACAGCCTCGGTGGCGACCGTGCCGTACGTAACGCGAACGCCGAACGGCTGCCGACAAAGGGCAGCAACGAGCCCGGCGGCCCGGCCTACGAATTCCTGCGCGAGGCGGCTCGCGCCACGAAGACCCACGTCCACGGTGGCTCGATCATCGAAAAAGGCCCGGAAAAGCTGTTCAACACCACCGTTGTGTTCAGTCCCAACGGCACCGAGATCGCCCGCTACCGTAAGATGCACCTCTTCGACATCGTCGCGCCCGACGGCACCGGCTACCGCGAGAGTAATACCTACGGCGCCGGCAACGAGGTCGTGACCTACCAGGCGGACGACACCAAGGTCGGCTGTGCCATCTGCTATGACGTCCGCTTTCCCGACCTATTCTGGAAGCTGCGCGAAGAGGGCGCCGACCTGATCTTCCTGCCCAGTGCCTTCACGCTGGCGACCGGCAAGGACCATTGGGAGACGCTGATCCGCAGCCGCGCTATCGAGACGCAGTGCTGGTTCGCCGCGCCGGCGACGTGGGGCAAGCACCTGGAAGGGAAGGGGGAGCCGCGCTTCACCTACGGTCACTCGCTGGTGGTCGACCCGTGGGGCCATGTCGTCGCGAAGGTGTCAGATGGCACCGGCTGGGCCACCGCGCGCATCGATTCAAAAGTGACGGCGCGCGTGCGCCGCGACATGCCGGTGCTTGAACACCGGAAACGCGTGTGAACGACCAGCCGCAAAGGGTGCCACTCGTGGCTGGCGCATGCGAGCCCGGGCGGATCAACTTCTCCGCCGCGGCGACGCCGCTGGCAACCGATGCGCGCAACCGCTTGGTCGCGCGCTACGGGGACTGCCCGTTCGATAACGCGTCGGTGGTGGTGGCGCTGGGCGGCGACGGCTCGATGTTGGAAACGATCCACCGCGTGCTCGATCGGGGCATTCCCGTGTATGGGATGAACTGCGGTTCGGTCGGTTTCCTGATGAACACATTCAGCGAGGACGACCTGCCTGGCCGCCTGTCGCGCACACAGGCTGCGGAGCTGCATCCGTTGCGCATGCTTGCCACGACCCGCGGCGGTCATAAGGAAGAGGCGCTGGCGTTCAATGAAGTGAGCCTACTGCGGCAGTTGCGGCAGAGTGCGAAGATTCGCATCACCATCGATGAGCGCGTGCGGTTAGCGGAACTTACCTGCGACGGCGTGCTAATTTCCACGCCGGCCGGTTCAACGGCCTATAATTTGTCCGCGCATGGCCCGATCGTGCCTCTGTCGGCAAATCTGCTGCCGCTGACACCGATTTCTGCTTTCCGTCCGCGTCGCTGGCGCGGTGCACTATTGCCCAGCACGGCGAAGATCGTGTTCGATGTTTTGGAGCCGGACAAACGCCCGACCGCGGCGGTGGCGGACTTCACCGAAGTGCGGGATGTCGTATCGGTCTCGGTCAGCGAGGACCGCTCGGTCAGCGTGACGGTATTGTTCGATCCGGATCAAGGCCTCTCGGAGCGGATCCTCGCGGAACAATTCACTGTTTGATGTCATTGCGATGAACGCCGCGACCAAGCAGTCCCCAGCAGGAGCCTGCTGCATCGCCGCGCTGCCAAGAAACCGGGCCTTACATCATCATCATCCACGCGAAAGGCGGACCCAGTCGCATGGGTCGCGGCTTTCGTTGGAGTGACAGTGGACTGCGTATGTCATCCAGTCGCGCATCGGCCGGCGCGGCCGGTGGCTCATTCGCAATGAAACAGGGCTCAACTGCTGCCGATCAGAATCCCGCACGCGAACACCAACGCGCCGCCGAACGCAACCTGCATTGTGGCCGAGAGTGGCGGCGTGTCCATGTACTTCCAGCGCACCCAACTGATGACGCCGAGTTCGATGACCACCACCCCGATTGCCACCACCATCGCCGTCCAGAACGTCGGGATCAAGAATGGCAGGGTGTGGCCGATGCCGCCGACCGTGGTCATCAGGCCAGTGATCGCGCCACGCATAATTGGTGCTCCACGGCCGGTCAGGCTGCCGTTGTCCGATAGCGCCTCCGCGAAGGCCATGGAGATGCCGGCGCCGATCGAGGCCGCTAGCCCCACGACGAATGCTTTCCAGGGGTCTTGCGTGGCCAAGGCCGCGGCGAACACCGGCGCCAGCGTGGACACCGATCCGTCCATCAAGCCGGCCAAACCTGGCTGGATGAAGCGCAGCACGAAGGAGCGGCGGGCCTTGACGTCTTCGGCGCGGCGAACGTTCTCCGGCAGGTTCTCGTCGCGCAACTGGTCGGCACGGTGTTCGTGCTCCACCTCGGCCTCGGCAAGATCGCCGAGCAGCTTACGAATCGATACGTCCTCGCTGCGAGCGGCGGCGTGGCGGTAGAATTGCTGCGTCTCGACTTCCATGTTCTCGGCGAGGTTGCGCACTTCGTCGAGGTTCAGCGGCAGGAGCTGCCAAACCGGCTTGTGATGGACAAAGCCGCGCACGTCGTGGCGTCGGATGAGCGGAATGTGCTCGCCGAACTTCTTCCGGTAGAGATCGAGCAGTTTCTGGCGGTGTTCGCTCTCTTCTTCCGCCATTTCGGAAAAGACCTTGGCGCTGCCGGGATAGTCTTCGCGCAGACCCTCGGCGATGTCGATGTAGATGCGATTGTCCTCTTCCTCGTTGGCGATGGCGAGGGCGAGGACCTCCTTTTCCGTCAGATCGGAGAAATTGCGCATTGGGATAATGTGGCGACTGTCAGCGGCGGGTCAAGTTGCAATAAAACCTTACATGCGCGGTGGCAAACGTCGAGGTGCGATGCTCAGGGGTTGAGGGAGGTGCGAGTCTGCACGCAGCACCCTCACCCGCCGCCACACGCGGCGACCTCTCT
>JASHVB010000403.1 GCA_030039695.1 Acetobacteraceae bacterium | reverse complement strand
GTGGGAGGCCGCGCTGCGGATGGTCGAGGGGGGACGGCCGGATTACCGGTGCTAAATCGGTCGGCTTCGTGCCGGCCGTATCTGATGTAATCTAACACGGCGCACGAAAGAGAACCCCGCAAAAGGATCGAATGCATGCGTGCGTCAGCACGCTACCACATTTGCGTTCTGTAACAATAAATACTTCTCTGTGGTTCTCCATGGTCCTCCGCCGCTCGCCGTGTTAAGCACCTAAAATAGACCGTCTCAAGCCAACCCTTCCGACCGACGCGTCCAGCAACAATCAGCGCCCGCATGGCCACCCTTATCCGCAACGCCGATGTCGTCGTGGCGTGGGATCCCTCCACCCAGACCCACGTATACATGCCGGATGCCGACGTGGTATTCGACTCTGGCACCCTCACCTTCGTCGGCCGCAACTACCAAGGCCCTGCGGAGGAGACCATCCAGGGTCGCGGCCTGATGGTCATACCCGGCCTCGTGAACATCCACTCCCACCCCTCCAGCGAGCCGATGAACAAGGGCCTGATCGACGAGATTGGCTCGCCCGGATTCTACAATTCATCACTCTATGAATACCTGCCGATCTTCCGCGCGGACACCGATGCCATCCCGCATTGTGTCCGCGTCGCGCTCTCCGAACTACTGCTCTCCGGCGTCACGACGCTCGCTGATCTCTCCATGGCGCATCCTGGCTGGCTTGACCTGCTTGCCGAAGCCGGCATGCGCGTCTGCGTCGCGCCCATGTTCCGTTCGGCGCGCTGGCACACAAAGAACGGCCATCTCGTCGAATATGCCTGGGACCCAGTCGCTGGCGAGAAGGCCATGGGCGAGGCGCTGTCGCTGATCGAGCGCGCCGAGCAACATCCCTCCGGCCGCTTATTCGGCATGGTCGTTCCCGCGCAAATCGACACCTGCACTACGGAGCTCCTGCGCGACAGCTTCTCGGCAGCGCAAGCCAGAGGCCTCGCCTGGCAGATCCACGCCGCACAATCGGTCAGCGAATTCCACGAGATCACCCGCCGCCATGGCTACACCCCGATCGGCTGGCTCGACCATCTCGGGCTGCTGTCGGACCACAGCATCATCGGCCACGGCATCTTTCTCGACGACCATCCCTCCACCCCCTGGCACACGCGCTCGGACCTGCAACGCCTGGCGGAAACCGGGACGACAGTGGCGCACTGCCCGACGGTGTTCGCCCGCCGCGGCTTCACGCTGAAGGATCTTGGCCGGTACCGCCGCGCGGGCGTCAAGATGGGCATCGGCACTGACACCTACCCACACAACATGCTGGATGAGCTACGACTTGCCGCTTACCTCGCCCGTACCCAGGCCGGCGACCCGCGAACGCTCAGCAGTGCCGATTTGTTCCACGCCGCGACGATCGGCGGGGCGCGGGCGCTCGGGCGAGATGACATCGGCCGGCTGGCGCCCGAGTGCCGCGCCGATCTGGTGCTGGTGGACCTGACGCATCCGATGATGCGCCCGTCGCATGATCCAGTACGCAGCCTGATCTATGCCGCTGGCGATCGCGCGGTGCGAGCGGTGTTCGTGAACGGTCAGAAGGTTGTCGAGGATGGGCGCGTACTGACGATGGACTATCCCGCTGCGGCCGCCGCGCTGCATGAAGCACAGGCACGGGTGAAGGCGAACGTGCCGAAGCTGGACTGGAACCACCGAACCGCGGAGCAAATCTCGCCGCTGACGTTCCGCGAGGTGTGATAGCCGGATCGATTGGCCTGCCCGGATCCCAGTCTCAACCTGATCCGCAAACTGTGCAGCCGCGGGAAATTGTTGCCGCGTCCATGCCAGCACAGCGGAACTCTCGGAAAGCAATCTTGCAAACGACGCCAGAGCATTGACTCTCTGTGCCGCTGCGATCTGGCCACGGCGCAACTTGATTGCGAGTGCGCCCGAGAACTCCGTGATCACGTAGCCGGTCGTTGCCAGCTACCCGGACCATCGTGCGCCGACCTCGCTTGCACGCGCTCCGTGTCCTGCGCGTTGGTCAACGCGGCGACGGTCAGACAGGTATCGGGGTACACCGGGTCACGAACGCCCCCTGTCGTACACCGAGCACAAACGCTTGCTAGCACCGTCGCCACGCTCTGGCGCCCGGCTCGTGACGGTGCACAATTCGGGCGGACCGATGGGCCCGCGCGGCTCCGATATCGTGAGGATTGGTGCAGCCCCATCGCCGTGGCGAGGCATGCAGGCGGTCTCGGTCGGGGTCGCGGCCCGAGGAGGGTGCTTAGGTGTTCTGTGGCCTCGGCGAGGTTGCCCGTTACGATCAGAAGCGTCCTGATCAAGGCACATTATTCTACATCGCGTGCGCCCAACCATCCGGAGAAATGCCGCCCCCAACCCCCCACCGGATCCCACAACCACTTGACGCCAGCGACCCGGTACGCCATCTCCGGCTAATCCGGACCAATCGGGTCCAGTTAGCACAACGCCAGCGGCTGAAGGGTTTCGGGTAGCCATGCTCAGGCTGTCGAAGCTGACCGACTATGCGGTCGTCGTTCTCGTCCGCCTCGCCGCGGCCGAGGGCGTGCAGACTTCGCCCGGCATTGCCGCCACCACTGGCATTCCGGAGCCGACGGTCGCGAAGGTGCTGAAAACACTGGCCGCCGGCGGCTTGGTCGCCTCCCAGCGTGGCGCCCGCGGTGGCTACCGCCTGGTCCGGCCGCTCGCGGCCATTCCGATCGCCGACGTGATCGCCACGATCGACGGCCCGATCGCGCTGGCCGCTTGCGTCGACGGATCCGCCACCGAATGTGAATCGCAGGGCCTCTGCCCGGTGCGGGGACGCTGGGACCCGGTGAACGACGCAATCCATCAGGCGTTGACCGCAATCACGCTCGCCGACATGGCCGAGGCCCAGGTGCCGCGCGCTTTCCGCGTGCCGGCCCGACCCGCCGCCGTGCTGCCCGCTGAATAAGGATTTTCGATGCCCGCCGTCGCCGAAACGCTCGACACCGTCCAGTCCGTCACTCAGTCCGGCTACAAGTGGGGCTGGGAGACCGCAATCGAGATGGACCTCGCCCCCAAGGGCCTGAACGAGGACATCATCCGGCTGATCTCCTCGCGCAAGGAAGAGCCCGACTGGCTGTTGCAATGGCGGCTTAAGGCGTTCGCCGCCTGGCTGCAGATGGAAGAGCCGCACTGGGCGCGCGTCGACCATCCGCCGATCGACTACCAGGACCTGCACTATTACGCAGCGCCGAAGAAGAAAACCGGGCCCAAGAGCCTGGATGAGATCGACCCCGAGATGATGCGGACCTACGAAAAGCTTGGCATACCGTTGAAGGAGCGGGCGATCCTGGCCGGCGTCGAAGGCACCGAAGGCCAGGTGCCAGCGGAAGCGACCCAGGTTGCGGTGGACGCTGTGTTCGACAGCGTATCCGTCGCGACCACTTTCCGGTCCACGCTGCAGAAGGCCGGCGTCATCTTCTGCCCGATCAGTGAGGCGGTGCGCGACTATCCGGAGCTGGTGCGGCAGTATCTCGGCAGCGTGGTGCCGACGGGCGACAATTTCTTCGCCGCATTGAACTCGGCTGTGTTCACCGACGGCAGTTTCGTCTACGTGCCGAAGGGCGTGCGCTGTCCGATGGAGCTTTCCACGTATTTCCGCATCAATGCGCGCAGCACCGGCCAGTTCGAGCGCACACTGATCATCGCCGATGCCGGTTCGTATGTTAGCTACCTTGAAGGCTGCACCGCGCCGATGCGCGACGAGAACCAGTTGCACGCCGCGGTCGTGGAACTGGTCGCGCACGACGATGCGCAGATCAAGTATTCCACGGTGCAGAACTGGTACCCCGGCGACGCGGAAGGCCGCGGTGGCATCTACAATTTCGTCACCAAGCGCGGCGCCTGCCGCGGAGCGCGCTCGAAAATCTCCTGGACCCAGGTGGAGACCGGCTCAGCGATCACCTGGAAATATCCGTCCTGCGTGCTGCAGGGGGAGGACAGTGTCGGCGAATTTTACTCCGTCGCAGTGACCAACAACCGCCAGCAGGCGGATACCGGCACCAAGATGATCCATATCGGGCGGGGTTCGAAGAGCACGATCGTGTCGAAGGGCATCAGTGCCGGGCGGTCGAACAACACCTATCGTGGTCTGGTGCGCGTGCTGCCGAGTGCCGCCGGCGCGCGCAACCACACGCAATGCGACAGCCTGCTGATCGGCGACGAATGCGGCGCTCACACCGTCCCGTATATCGAAAGCCGCAATCTGACGGCAAAAGTGGAGCACGAGGCGACCACCTCGAAGATTGCGGATGATCAGTTGTTCTATTGCCGCCAGCGCGGGCTGTCCGAAGAAGATGCGGTCAACCTGATCGTCAACGGCTTCTGCAAAGATGTTCTCAAGGAGCTCCCGATGGAATTCGCCGTCGAGGCACAGAAGCTCCTGGCGGTGAGTCTCGAAGGATCGGTAGGATGATCGTTCCGTCCTATGGCCGGGCTTGGCCCATCCGCCCGCGACTTTCCGTGGCACGAGACGCAAGGACGTGGCTGCCCGCGCCGAGCGCGTGCATGACACAAGAGAAAAATTAGGACACGCATGTTAGACATTCGCGGCCTGACCGCTTCGATCCACGACAAGCCGATCTTGTACGGTATCAACCTGACGGTGCCGGACGGCGAAGTGCATGCCATCATGGGGCCAAACGGCTCAGGCAAGTCCACGCTCGCCTACGTCCTGTCCGGCCGCGACGAGTACGCCGTGACTGCGGGTAGTGTCACCTTCAACGGCCGCGACATGCTCGCCATGGTGCCAGAAGAACGCGCCGCCGCTGGCGTCTTCCTTGCTTTCCAGGCGCCGATCGAATTGCCGGGCGTCGGTAACGCGAACTTCCTTCGTACCGCCCTGAACGCGATCCGTCGTTCGCGCGGCGAGTCCGAGCTCGACGCGGTGCAGTTCCTGAAATTTGCGCGGGCCGAAACGAAGCGGCTGGAGATGCCGGACGACATGCTGCGCAGAAACGTCAATGTCGGATTCTCCGGCGGCGAGAAGAAACGCAACGAAGTGCTGCAGATGGCGGTGCTGCGGCCAAAGCTGGCGATTCTGGACGAAACGGACAGCGGCCTCGACATCGATGCCCTGAAGATCGTTGCGAACGGCGTGAACGCGCTGCGCGGCCCAGAATTCTCGGCCCTCGTCATCACCCACCATCAACGTTTGCTCGATCACCTCGTGCCGAACAAGGTGCACGTTCTGGCCGGCGGACGCATCGTGCGTTCGGGCGGCCCAGAGCTGGCACTGGAACTGGAAGCGCAAGGCTACGCCAACGTCATCGCGGAGGCCGCGTGATGCGACGCTGCCTGGCGGCGCGGTTCTGCCTGTCACGACGTGACGCCGCGTGCCCTGTTGCGCCACGGCCGGGCTTGACCCGGCCATCGGCGCACCATCTCGCATGTTGGCAGGACGATGATGGGTCGTGCGGGTGCGCGCCGTCACGGATTGTCGCGTCATGACCGCCCCCGTTCTGACAGGTGCCGACGGCTTTCTCGCCCGCTACGCTGCGTTGCGCGATCGCCTGCCCGGCGACCTCGCCGCGCGTGACGCCGCAGCGCACGCATTCAGCCGCGCCGGCCTACCGGGCCGGCGCATCGAGTCGTGGAAATACACCGACCTGCGTCCAATCACCGCCGCAAGATTCCAAGGATCGCTAGGCCTGCACGCTGACTGCCGCGACCTTCTCGCGCGCACGCCGCAGATCGATGCGCCGCGTCTCGTGTTCGTTGACGGCCGCTTCCGCGGTGATCTTTCGATCCTGCCAAAGCCCGGTTGTTTCTCGCAGTTCGCTGACCAATCTGAGTTCGGTGACCCCGCTCACGCAGAGAGCGAACCGCTCACCGCGCTCAACGCAATGCTCGTGGAAGACGGCGCCGTGATCGACGTGTCGCTCGGACTGGACGCTGGCCTCGTCCATCTGATTAGTCTCGCGACGAATGACGAGGGCGTGCCGGCTGATTTTCACCCGCGTCACATCATCAGGCTTTCACCCGGTGCGAAGCTGACCCTGCTGGAGACATCGCTGGGCGACGGCGCCTATTTACACAATCCCGTCACGGAAATTGATGTCGCCGCCGGGGCCACGCTGACGCACATCCGCCTGCAGAACGAGTCGCCCGCTGCCTTTCACCTCTCCACGCTCTACGCGCGGGTCGCCGACGACAGCACCTATGACGGCTTCGTGCTGAACCTTGGCGCGCGTATGGCACGCACGGAAATCCATGCCGACCTGGCTGGGCCCGGCGCCACCGTGCATCTGACCGCCGCGCAGCTTCTGTCCGGCACGCAGCATTCTGACATCACCACCATCGTCCGCCACGACGCACCACGGGGCACCTCTCGTCAGACAGTGAAGAACGTCCTCGCTGGTCGTTCCCGTGGCGTGTTCCAGGGACGTATCGAGGTCGCGCGCGAGGCGCAAAAGACCGACGGCTACCAGATGAACCGGGCCCTGCTGCTGTCGCCTGACGCCGAGATCGACACGAAGCCTGAATTGGAAATCTTCGCCGATGATGTGAAGTGCAGCCACGGCGCCGCGGTCGGCGAACTCGACTCCGAGCAATTGTTCTATCTGCGCAGCCGCGGCATCCCCGACGCGGAAGCGCGGTCGATCCTCATTCGCGCGTTCCTCGCCGAATCGCTGGAGGCAATCGCGCACGAGTCTGTGCGTGCGGCAATGGAACATGCGGTCGAGGGATGGTGGGAAAGGCAAGCCGCATGAACGTGATGACCGACCCCACCGGCCTGGACGTTGCGCGCGTGCGCGCGGACTTCCCGCTCTTGGCGCAGAAGATCCGTGGCAAACCGCTCGTGTTCCTGGACAGCGCTGCCTCAGCCCAGAAGCCGCGCGCGGTCATAGACGCCATGCGCAACGCGATGGAAACGCAATATGCCAACGTCCATCGTGGCCTGCATTGGATGAGCGAGCGCACTACCGACGCTTACGAAGCCGCCCGCGATACCGTCGCCGCGCTGATGAACGCGCGCGACCGGTCGGAGATTGTGTTCACCCGCAACGTCACCGAATCGCTGAACCTGATGGCGCACAGCTACGGCCGCGGCGTGCTGCAGCCCGGCCAGGCGGTGTTGATCTCGGCGATGGAGCACCACTCAAACATCATACCCTGGCAGCTTCTGCGTGAAGAACGCGGCATCGAACTGCGCGTCGCGCCGATCACAGACGCCGGCGAGCTTGACATGGAGGCCTTCGAGGGTCTGCTGCTAGACGGCAAGGTCGGCCTGGTGTCGATGACCCATATGTCGAACGTGCTGGGGACCGTCACGCCGGCCGAGCGCATCACGCGCATCGCGCACGCACACGGCGCCAAGGTGTTATTCGACGGCGCTCAGGCGATCGTGCATCGGCGCGTGGACGTGCAGGCACTGGACTGCGATTTCTACGCGTGGACCGGACACAAGCTGTACGGACCGACCGGCATCGGCGTGCTGTGGGGCCGGCGGCATTTGCTTGATCGCATGCCGCCGTTCCTCGGCGGCGGCGAGATGATCTCGTCGGTCAGCTACGAGAAATCCACCTGGGCGGATGTCCCGCACAAGTTTGAAGCCGGCACCCCGCCGATCCTGGAAGGCATCGGCCTGAAGGCGGCGATCGACTACGTGGAATCGCTCGGCTTCGACGCGATCGCCGCGCACGAAGCGGCGCTGACGGAACATGCGCTGGCGCGGATCGGCAATGTGGAAGGCGTGCGCATTCTGGGGCACGCACAGGACCGTGGCGGCGTCGTCGCCTTCGCACTGGACAGGGCGCACGCACACGACGTTGCGACCCTGTTGGATCGCCAAGGTATCGCAGTGCGCGCAGGCCATCACTGCGCCGAGCCGCTGATGCATCGCTTCGGTCTGGAAAGCACCGCGCGCGCCAGCTTCGGTGTCTACACGACGCATGAGGAGATCGATTACCTGGCCGATTCTCTTGTGCAGGTGAGGGAGTTCTTCAGGTGAGTGGCGACACCTTCGACGACCTGCGCGACCTCTACCAGGAAGTGATTCTCGATCACGGCCGCCATCCGCGTCATGCGCGTCGCCTGGAATCCTTCGATGCCAGCGCCAAGGGCGACAACCCGATGTGCGGCGACCGGATCCAGGTGTGGGTGAAGTACGGCCCAGACAGCATCATTGCCGACACCGGCTTCGAGGCGCGCGGTTGTGCGATCAGCGTCGCCTCGGCCGACCTGATGGCGGAAACCGTGAAAGGCCGCAGTACCAGTGATACGCGCGCCTTGTTCGCGGCGTTCCGCGAACTCGCCCGCACCGGTTCGTGCCCCGCTTGCGATGGCACGCTGGACGAACCATTGGAACGGCTGGCCCCGCTCGCCGGCGTGCACGAGTACCCGTCGCGGGTGAAATGCGCGACGCTGGCGTGGCACGCGCTGATCGCGGCGCTGGACGGGGGCAAGGAGGCGACCAGTGAATGACATGAGCGCCAGCCCGCACACCGCCTGGACGCCGGACGGTGAAACTCCGCCGCGCGTCAGCGAGGATTCGGTGATCGCCGCGATCTGCAACGTCTATGATCCGGAAATCCCGGTGAACATCTATGAACTCGGACTGATCTACGCGGTCGATATTCACGACGACGGCAAGGTGAAGGTCGAGATGACGTTGACCGCGCCAGCCTGCCCCAGCGCGCAGGAGTTGCCCGAGCAAGTCCAGAACGCGGTGATGACGGTGGCGGGAGTCACAGCCTGCGACGTGGAAACTGTCTGGGATCCGCCGTGGGACCCCAGCCGCATGAGCGATGAAGCCCGCCTGCAGTTGAACATGTTCTAATCACACACGACATGACAGCCATGAGCATGAGCACGACCGCAATCAAGCCTCGCAAGACCCGCGAACTGCCGCCGCTGATGACGCTGACCGATGCCGCGGCCGAGCGCCTGCGCCGTCTCTATGACAAGGGCGACCAGGGCAAGTTGCTGCGTATTGGCGTGAAGGCCAAAGGGTGTTCCGGCATGTCGTACGACATGTCATGGACCGACGAGCCAGCGGCTACGGATGAGGTGGTCACGGATAAGGGGCTGACAATCCTCATCGACCGCAAGGCGTCGCTGTTCCTGATCGGCACAGTGATGGACTACGAGACGAAGGCTCTGGCGTCGGGGTTCACGTTCGTCAACCCGAACGAAAAAGGCCGCTGTGGCTGCGGCGAGAGCTTCCACGTGTGAGGTGGCCAACACCTCTCCCTCGCCACCCGCGGGAGAGGTCGCCCTGCGACGGACCGAGCGTGAGGGACGAGGCGCACGCACCAGATAAGATTGCGCACCACCACGCTCAACCGGCGTCGCTTCGCTTGCCGATTTCTCCCGCGCGAAGCCGGGGGGAAGAGTACGCAGCGGCAATCAAAAACTCCTTGTTCCCCTCCGGCCCGGTGATCGGGCTCTCCGTCACTCCCAGCACGCGCCACCCGGGCAGCCTCGACCACCACGCGCGCACCCGCTCACACACGGCCTGATGCACTCTCGGATCGCGTACCACCCCCTTACGCCCAACCGCTTCCGGCCCCGCCTCGAACTGTGGCTTGATCAGCGCCACCGCCCAGGCACCTGACACGCACAGCAAGAGCGGCGCCCGCAGCAGCGTCGCCAAGCCGATGAAGCTCGCATCGCACACCAGCGCCTCGATCGGATCAGCAATGATTGCTGTGGAGATGTAACGTGCATTCGTTCTCTCGTGCACCGCGACGCGCGGGTCCTTCCGCAGCGACCAGGCGAGTTGGCCGTGCCCGACGTCCACCGCATGCACCTTCGCCGCACCACGCGCCAGCAGCACGTCGGTGAAACCGCCGGTCGAGGCGCCAATGTCCAGACACACACGCCCGGCCGGGGACAAGTCAAAATGCCGCAGCGCATGCTCGAGCTTCAGCCCACCGCGCGACACCCACGGATGGTCCTGGCCGCGCACGTCCAGCGGCAGGTCGTCGGGGAACGCCTGGCCCGGCTTCTCGATCCGACGCTCGCCCGAGAACACCTTGCCTGCCAGTATCAGCGCTTGCGCGCGACTACGTGATTCGGCGAGACCACGGTCCACCAGAAGCTGATCCGCCCGCTGCTTCATGCGCCTATCCTGCCACGAACGGTGCCTCCTTCGCACCTGCGCCGCGGCGCGTTATCAACCATCCGCGGCCAGCCAGGCCGTGCGAGCGTCACGATTAGGGGAAACGTCATGAGGCGCATTGGACTATTGGCGGCCGGCCTGCTGGCCGGCGCGTGCTGGGCAACGGTAACATGGGCGGCCGATCCCGGCGTCACCAAGACCGAAATCAAGATCGGCAACACCATGCCCTACAGCGGGCCGGTCTCTTCCTACAGCCCGATCGGAAAGCTGGATGCCGCATTCTTCAAGATGCTGAATGACGAAGGTGGCGTTGCCGGGCACAAGATCGACTTTATTTCGTATGACGACGGCTACAGCCCGCCGAAGACAGTGGAGCAAGTCCGCCGCCTTGTGGAGGAAGATCACGTCGCCTTCCTGTTCAACACGCTCGGCACGCCCACCAACTCTGCCATCGTGCGCTACGTAAATCAGCAGAAAGTCCCACACTTGTTCGTTGCCACCGGCGCGGCGAAATGGGGCAACTACAAGCTGTACCCGTGGACCACCGGCTTTCAGCCCGACTACCGGACGGAAGCGCAGATCTATATGAAATACATGCTGAAGGAGAAGCCGAATGCCAAGCTGGCGATCCTTTACCAGAA
>JASHVB010000402.1 GCA_030039695.1 Acetobacteraceae bacterium | reverse complement strand
CGACCACCAAATGTACCGGCTTCGCGCGGTGTCGCATCATCTTACGCAGCAAGGTGACAAACAGCTCGGCGGTCAACCCACCCTCATATGTGCTGAACCAAAACCCGCCTTTGACGTTGACGGCCGATGCCG
The DNA here is from genome assembly GCA_030039695.1 of Acetobacteraceae bacterium. The sequence continues at coordinate 2,617 of JASHVB010000402.1, read as the reverse complement.
CGCTGATGGACTGGCGTTGCCCGGGACGCTCGACAACAGGTGTTTGGCCTTTGACACCCCAGGTTCGTCCATGAACTGCATCAGCGCGGAAACCCGACTCATCCCAGAAGAACACTTCGCCGCCTTCTGCCTTCGCTTGCCGGGCAATTGCCGGATATCTCTCCCGCTGCCATTGTTCAATCGCCGCGGGATCGCACTGATAGGCGCGTTGCAGCGGCTTCTTCGGTGTCAGGTTCAATTTGGCCAGCAATTCACCGACCGCAGTCACGCCAAGGCGGATGCTGAACTTCCGGTCGATCAGGTCCGCCACGATGTTCCGGGTCCACAGACCGAAATCCAGACCGTATTGCCGTGGGTCTTTGCCATTGATCCAGCAAAACACCTGCCATTCCCGCCGCGGCGTGAGACTGCGCGGCCGTCCTGGCGCCAGCCGAGATCGCAAGACCCGCAGTCCGATCCCGGGGTCGGGATACCGCCCCGCCACCCCTGACGACTCGTCTTAACAGGATTGACGCAGTTCACGACTACAGTAAGTCTATTCGCCAGATTGGATGATGCCAATGCGTTGGCGACAAAGTAACCCGCTGGGCCGACGTCCCCGGCGAGAACTCCCGTCGTCCGGATGGCCTGCTCAACATCGTCAATGCGCAGGTAAGCTGCGGACCGCCGGGCTGCAATCTGTCGAGCGATCGTGGTCTTGCCGGTCCCCGGCACGCCACCGAATACGATCAGCATCGCTGTTTCTCCCGAAGCGCGCCTTAGGATCAACTTGGAGGCCAACGGCTGCAAGGGGTCGGAAGCTGTCATTGAGCAGACCACTCCCTGGCCATCGCATCGTAGAAAATGGCCAGACCATTGAAGCGTCAGCAGGCGCTGACCATCGGTTGCATAAATCAAGAATGTTGCGACGCGATAAATCGTAGCACACGCCCCCGATATTCGTCCTGTGTGCCTCCACCCGCGCATACAGTCATGTTGCGGGGCTAACAACGTAATCCCTCTAATCAGAGTTCTGATGAAGATGGAACGCGGCTTCGTTTCAACCCTATCCACGAAGCGAATTGCCATGGATACGGAGAATCTCTCCGTCGACATCCGGTCAACTTTCGACGTTCGGGATACATTGGAACCTCCTGTTAAGGGCGTTTGATGCCGGCGGCATCGGCAAGCGGTGGAATAGCCAGTGCTGCGTGCTATGTCGGCACCTCGCCGCTGGGGAAGTCGGCGACGTACTTGAAATAGCGGGCGAGGTGCCGGTCCGAGCTGGTAAGAACGCCCACCTTGAAGCGCATCGTATTCAGTACGGGGTCGTCTTCGGTCAGTAGTTGCTCGACGAAGCGGCTCACGCCCGCCAACCGGGCGGCAGCAAGATGGCGATCGGCGGCCTTGTTGCCGCCTTTCGGTACACCGACCACACAAAAGCCCCGCGAAGACCCACGGTCGATGGGCGTGCCGCCAAACAGCATGTATGTGTCCAACCCTTCGCGCCGTATATGTTGCGCAAAAACGTTCGTGCCAGTGATGCGGCCATGCTGAAGATAGCGGTCGGTCTCGATTCTGTACTCGATCGCGTAGTCGCTGACGCTGATCGTGTCCGGCGTGCTCGTCGAGAGTCCGTGCAACGTGCGCAAATGTTGGAAATCGATCCCGTTGCTGGTGGCGACCCAGGGCGGCAGTGGGCGGGTGCTGCGCTGCCGCGCTTCGATTGTAAGGTCTCGCTCGGTGATGCCGGGGATCGTGGGCGCCGGAAACCGCGGTTCAGCCCCGTTGAACGCCCATATGAGGCCCCAAGCCTCGGCGCTCGGGAATGTGAAAATGCGAGCGCCCGGCGGGATCTTGTCGCCCGTCGGGATGTGGCTGCATGCGCCACTTCGATCGAACTGCCAGTGATGATACGGGCAACGGATCCGCCCGTCGATCACCTCGCCTTGCGACAAGTCCGCACCGAGATGCGGACACCAGGCAGTTTGGACGACTGCTGAACCGGAAGGATCGCGGTAGGCGACCACGCGAGTGCCGAGCAGATCGATGCCGAGCGGCTTTTCGACGGTCACCTCCCGCGCTAACGCCACGGGGAACCAGGATCGATGAAATCCGGCCGTCGCCAGGTCGAGCAGCCGATCGATGTCTTTCATCACAACCTCCTTGCAGCTTCCACGCCGCCAAGCCGTGCCGCACCGCGGCGCGCGTAGGCGATGGTCCAGGCCATCGGCGCTGCGAACGCGCCGAACCCTATGACAGGTCCCGTCAGCAATGCGGCCGTCGTCGGCAAGATCAGCGCAGACACCGTCCACAAAGTGGCTTTGGCGAGAAAAGCGCAGCCCCAAACCAGGGTCATCACGCCCATTGTCCGGCGGAACCCGGTGTTATTGGCGATCCGCTCGTTCCAGGCGGCGATGATTGCCGGATCGTCACAGGCAGAAAATTGGCGAGCGATAAAGAACATCAGTGGCGCCGCGCTCAACACTGACATGAGGCTGGCGAAACCGACCAGCGTCGCGCGGGGTACCGCACGCATCGGCGCCAAGTGCGTATCTTGGGTCGCGGACGCTACTGCGAGCCCACCAATCAGAATGACGAGCACGATGACCCCGATGAGCTCCACCCGCCCACGGCG